>NZ_JAJEQD010000006.1:0-125807 GCF_020687175.1 Veillonella fallax
TAAGCACGCCGCCAGCGTTCGTCCTGAGCCAGGATCAAACTCTCCAAGATATCTTGAAGCTATTTGAATAGCTCATTATTTGTTGTCGTTACATTTAAGTAACTTTGAATTATGGTTGGTTTTGACTATGTCAAAACCCGCACTCTGGCATATGTTCAATCATATGATTGATTACCTATCATTGTTCAGTTTTCAAAGATCTGTACCAGTTTCCACGACCTCTTTCGAAGTGTTTCATCAACTGGCGACTTGATTATTCTATCAAGTTCAGCTCATTCCGTCAAGCACTTTTTCAAAACTTTTTTAGAAGTTTTTTGCTTGTCGTTTGTGCTGTGTCCTAACGACTTGTATAAGTATAGCATAAATAAAAATATCGTCAACACATAAAGTGGCCATTTTTACAACTTCATTTTATTTTCACTACACATTTCAAAAATTACTTCTAATTTCGACAAATTTAAGGATTTAAATTTTATAACACTATTTTCTCTTTTATCTTTATTCATATTATTTTTAAGTACTATCTTATAAACCTATAAGCTTATAACTGTTTGATAAAAGAAAAATCCTTAGAACATACCATAAAATACATTCTAAGGATTGATTATTATATTGTGTCTAATAGTCTAATACGGTTAGTAGCTTTTACTATATCACTATATTTGTTTTACAGTTCTAGAGGCGTATACCTCTTTATCCATATATGATATAAAGCCAACGCTACAATCATTGTCACCGCTGTAAACATATAAAGATACTGATATCCTACAGCACTAGCTAACAGAGCAAGAATGACAGATCCCGCCCCCACACTTATATCTAATGCTAAAAAATATGTTGCTGTCGATACCCCAGCCCGTTCTATTGGTGCTGATTTAATGGCTAACGCTTGAAATGCTGGTTGTGCTGCACCATAACCTAAACCTAACAAAGGGGCCGTTAATATTATGGTTAATGGCGTAGTAGCTATTCCTAACGCTAATAGTCCTAGTATAAAGAGTACTAGGCCTGGGCAGATAATATATTTAGAGCCATACCGAGCATATGCTTTTCCTACTAGAGGTCGACTGATTATGATCATTACAGCAAAGATAGCAAAAAATGCACTGCCCCAAATACCAGAACCCATACTATTTAACTCAATGGGAATAAATACTAACACACCAGAATAGGTAAAGCCAATAAACAGTCCCATTAAAGCCCAAGGCAAACTTCTTTTTTCAATAAATTGAGATATATGCCACCCTTTGTGAGTAGATGGTTTAGGCATTGCTAATTCTTTTGATAAGGGAATACTATTACTCAATACTAGGACTAACCCTGTCATAATAGTTAAGAAAAGATAGAGAGCTATACTACCATATGAAGCAAGTGCATATAAGCCTATTGCAGGCCCCAACACCATTGCCACATTCGAAAAGATAGCAAACATATTGATGCCCTCCCCCTTTCGATTAGGAGGTAACACCAATACCGCCAACGCCGCCATTACAGTTGTGCCTAAAGCAAATACAACACCATGTAGCCCCCGCAATACAAAGATGGCTTCTAAAGAGGTTGTAAAATTAAAGAGCCCCATAATGATGAAAAATAAAGCAGTTGATAGTAGTAATACAACTCGTTTGTTAAAGCCATCAATCAAGCGACCTGTAAAGAGCCTACATACAATTGTTCCTATTTGAAAATAGGTCATCGCTAATCCCGCATCTAAATCACTTCCACTTAATTCAGAGGTTATAACTATTGGCAAGGCTGCTACGAGAACATATTGTGTCATATATAAAATGCCACTGCTTATACCATAGTTTATAAAAGCAGGGCTCCATAATCGATTTGAATCCATTTATCTATCCCCTTTTCAACATTGTGTTACTTTGCTATTTTACGCCCCATATACAAAGAATTCAATAAGTATAGACCTTACTATATACATATCCTATACATATATGTATGAGTTATCCATGGTAATAATTTATTAGTAGATGATACATAAAAAGAACCTCTCTGAATATAATACAGAGAGGTTCTTATACTTTTACCAACAATAGGTAAAAGCATTATATATTATTGTTGATTGCGGATATCGTTTTTGTTGCGACTCTTCCACATAACCCATAAGGATGTAGCTACGCAGATAGAGGAGTACGCACCACTAGCGAAACCAATAATCATACAAAGAGCAAAGTTCTTCGTAGTGTCCCCACCGAATAAATAAAGGGATACACAGGCAAACATAACGGTAGCCAATGTATAGAAACTACGGTGAATACTTTGTGTAATAGACGCATTCGCAAGATCTGCAAATGTGTCAGAACGTTTATGTGTATGTGTATTTTCACGAACACGGTCAAAGATAACTACAGATTCATTCATGGAGTAACCTACAACCGTAAGAATAGCCGCCAAGAAAGACGCATCAATTTCTAATTGGAAATAAGAGAATACACCAAGAACCATAATCAAATCATGGAAAATTGCAACGAGAGCAGAAATAGCAACTTTATATTCAAAGCGATAAGAAATATATAATGCTAATGCCGCAAACGCTATAACAAGATTTAACAACGCATGTTCTGTAACTTCAGAACCAATTACAGCACCTACAGTTTCAATACGTTTAACTGTATTGTTACCGATAGATTTAGTCAAAGATTCAATCACAGCGGCACTTTCACTAGGCTCAAGATTACGTGTACGAATCATTACGTCTTCGCCCGCTGTATCACCAGTAGTATCGCCAGAAAGCTGAATTTGTGCGTTTTCAAGATTATATTCTTTTAATACGTCACGAACTTGACTAACCTCTACAGGTTGATCAAATACAACTTCAACAATCGTACCACCAGTATAATCAATACCAAAGTTAAAGCCTTTAGTAAAGATGGAAATCAAACTGATAATAACAAGTGTGGAGGAAATAGCAAACCACCAACGATGATGCTTAATTACGTCTAATGTCATTTGCGTTTACCTCCTTTCAAAGATTTTGGTGCAAATGCGTCAGCACTTGTGCTTGGAGAGATATTCGCACCAAACCAGAATGGATGGTTCGTAAAGTTACAGTCAATAAGTAAGCGTAATAAGAAATGGCTCACAGTAATCGCTGTGAACATACTTACAACAACACCTACGCCTAAGCTGATAGCGAAACCTTTTACAGGGCCAGAGCCTAAGATTGTCAAGATAGCAGCAGTAATGATAACGGATACGTTCGCATCTGTAATTGTTGCTAAAGCACGACTGAAACCAGCTTCCATGGCTACACGCATGGACTTACCGGAGAACACCTCTTCTTTGAAACGTTCAAAGATAAGAATGTTCGCATCTACAGCAACACCCATGGATAAGATAATACCAGCGATACCTGGCAATGTCATAGTCGCATTAAAGCCTTTACCTAATACGAGCAATAAGAGCATAACATATACAAGTAATGCAATATTAGCTACGATACCAGAAAAACGATATAAAATAACCAAGAAAATCATGATCATTGCAATACCGGCACTAAAGGCTACAACAGATTTATCCTTGGAGTCTTGACCCAAAGAAGGACCAACTGTACGCACTTCCAATACATTAATTTTAACAGGCAATGCACCAGAACGTAATAAAATAGCCAAGTCTTTAGCTTCTTCTAAACTTTGACTACCAGAAATTGTTGCTTTACCACCTGTAATAGCTTGTTGTACTACAGGATTAGTCAATTCTTTACCATCCAATGTAATGGCAATACGACGACCAATATTTTTAGATGTTAAATCAGCAAACTTCTTAGCCCCTTCATCGCTTAATTCAATAGCAACGAGTGGTTGTTTATTTTGACCTAACTCTTCTTTTGCATCTTTTAAATCATCACCAGTCATAACAGTTTGACCTTGGTCGTTTTTAAATTCCAAGACCGCTGTCTTACCGATACGTTTAATCGCTTCGTCAGGATCTTTTACACCTGGCAATTCGATGATAATACGACGAGCACCTTCACGTTGTACTAATGGTTCAGACAAACCCATTTCATTAATACGACGCTCTAAGATTTGCTTCGCCCGTTCCACTGCATCATTGTCAGCTGTACCAGTCGCAGAGTCTTCTGCTTCCAATACGATGTGCGTACCACCTTGCAAGTCTAGGCCTTGTTTCAAAGAGCCTGCTAATGGTTGAATAAAATACGCAAATAATCCAATGATGGCAGCAATGACTACTAAAAACTTGATAATAGCTTTACCGTTCAAAATAGTTGCTCCCTTCTACTACTATACGCAATGTATAACGCCTTGCTCCGTTACAATTTTGCTCATCCGTTGGTCCAGTTCATCCATTGGGATTGGTGTATCCCACAATTGTACTGACCAGCATACGCCCATAAATGTACGTGGTGAAAGTTCCTTGAGAAATCGATCATAATACCCATTCCCCATCCCCATGCGACCGCCTTGACGGTCAAAGCCAGCACCAGGCACTAAAATCAAATCCAAGTCATGTGGATTAATAACCTCGTATGGCTCAGAGGGAATGCGTATATTTAACACACCCCGAGTGATAGATTCTAGAGACTTAAGACGAACGGCAATCATCGTCGTCTTATCTGTACATACTGGAACATATACGGATTTACCATGTCCTAAAGCATGACGAATAACATCGTCTAAATTGGCCTCCTTAGGCATCGCTAAATAGGCCATAATGCTATTAGCTGATTTATATTCAGGAGTATTGACGATTTGCTCCGTCAACATAGGTGTCCATCTATGACAATCAGCAACGGATAAAGCAGCGCGCTGGGCCTTGCACGCCCGGCGCACTGCTTCCTTTGTATTCATTATTTTTCTTCCTTGTTTTTCTTGGAAAGAACGTTAGCAATTGCAGAACGTGCAAATGTTAACTCTACTTTTTCAGATACTTGAACCTTTACTTTTTCATCGTCAAGTTCAACGATTTCGCCATAAATACCGCCGATAGTAACGATTTTTTGACCTTTCTTCAAGCTGCCTAACAAATTAGCGCGCTCTTTTTGTTGTTTCTTTTGTGGACGCCACAATAAGAAATAAAAAATTACGACCATCAACAAAATAGGCCAGCTAGTTTGCAACACTTGTAAAATATCTTCCATTTTATCCTCCTAGTGTAATAAATATGTTTTTCTTTTCTAGTATAGCCACCTAATATAGATTTGACTAGACTTAATTACTATTTTTTAAAGCTATCCCAAAATTGCATTCTAAATTGTGGGAACCGATCTTCTAAGATGGCTTGTCTCATTTGACGCATAAACTCAAGCAAGAAGTAAAGATTATGGTATGTTACGAGACGCAATGCCAAAATTTCTTCCGCCTTATACAAGTGACGAATATAAGCACGAGAATAATTTTTACATGTATAACATTGGCAGCCTTCTTCTAACGGGCCCCAATCATGAGCAAACTGCGCATTTCGAATATTAAGGCGACCATTCCAAGTCATGGCCATCCCATTTCGAGCAACTCGTGTAGGATATACGCAGTCGAACATATCAATACCACGTGCTACGCCTTCTACAAGGCAATCCGCCGTACCAACGCCCATTAAATAACGAGCCTTGTTAGTTGGCAATAGTGGCGTAGTATATTCTAAGATTTCATTCATCAAATCATGAGGTTCCCCAACGGATAAGCCACCAATACTATAGCCTTCAAAGTCCATAGCTACAAGCTCTTCCGCACTTTGTTTGCGCAAGTCTTTGTACATACCACCTTGGACAATACCAAACATTCCTTGACAGTCATGGGCTTTACGAGCCTCTTGGCAACGATGAGCCCAACGTGTGGTACGCGCTGTTGAGCGTTTCGCATAATCATGGTCCGCAGGATACGGAATACATTCATCAAAGGCCATCGCAATATCAGAACCTAATTGCTCTTGTACCTTTGTTGCCACCTCTGGAGATAAAAACTGTTTAGACCCATCAATATGAGATCTAAAGGTTACACCCTCCTCAGTAATCTTACGCATATCGCCTAAGCTAAATACTTGGAAGCCACCGCTATCAGTTAAAATAGCTTGATCCCAGTTCATAAATTTATGTAAGCCACCTGCTTCTTCTACGAGTTCAGGACCAGGACGAAGGAATAAATGGTACGTGTTGCTCAAGATGACTTGAGAACCCATCGCCTTTAATTCCTCAGGCGTCATAGTTTTAACTGTAGCTTGTGTACCTACAGGCATAAACATAGGCGTTTGGAAGGTACCATGTGGCGTATGCAATAAACCAGCACGAGCCCCCGTGTGAGGACATGTCTTTTGTAATTCATAAGTAATACTCGGCATAGTCCCTCCTAACGTATAAACATAGCATCGCCAAAGCTAAAGAAACGATAACGTTCGCGTACAGCTTCTTCGTAGGCCGCTAAACAATGTTCACGACCAGCCAATGCACTAATCAACATTAATAATGTAGATTGAGGCAAGTGGAAATTCGTTACCAACGCATCAATCATCTTAAATTTATAGCCAGGATAGATGAAGATTTGTGTCCATCCACTAATGCCTTGTAGGACACCATCATCATTGGTAGCCGACTCAAGGGTACGCACAGAAGTAGTACCTACCGCAATAATACGGCGTCCGTTTCGCTTAGCTGCATTAATACGATCAGCTGTATCTTGAGATACCACGAAGAACTCACTATGCATTTCATGGTCCTCAATTGTCTCTGCTGATACAGGTCTAAATGTTCCAAGACCAACATGCAAAGTAACAAATTCTAGCTCTACACCTTTCGCTTTTATCTTTTCTAATAGTTCAGGTGTAAAGTGAAGCCCTGCTGTTGGAGCTGCAGCTGAACCTTTCTCCTTAGCATAAACGGTTTGATAACGATCTTTATCTTCTAGCTTCTCATGAATATATGGAGGTAATGGCATTTCACCGATTTCTTGTATCACATCATCAAATACACCATCGCAAGTGAATTCAATGATACGACCTCCAAACTCAGTTTTATCTATAACGGTCCCACTTAATCGGTCATCAAATTCGATAACTTGACCAATAGGACATTTTTTACCAGGTTTAACAAGGCATTCCCAGCGATTTTCACCACATGGTGTGAGGAGCAATACCTCAACCTTGCCACCAGAGCCTTGACGTTGGCCATATAATCTCGCAGGAATAACCTTTGTATTATTAAATACAAGTACATCCCCCTCGTGAAGTTCATCTAGCAAATCGTAAAAATGCTCTTTATGCGCAACCTCACCTGTAACCTTGTCTAAGGTCAACAGTCTCGCTGTATCACGAGGATCTACAGGATGTTGAGCAATTAGTTCCTCTGGTAATTCATAATCAAAATCTGTAACTTTCATCGCAATCCTTATTAGTACATTTTCTTTAATGTAATGCCACTATAGTAGTGACGCAAAATAGTTTGGTAATAATTTGTATCCCCTGGTGTCGCACGCTTAGCCATTTCTGCAGCGCCCCATTGAGACATACCAAGACCATGTCCCCAACCGTGGCCTTTAATATAGACAGTATCATTGCTACCAGTAAAATTATGATACGCCTTACCCGTACCTTTAGCTGGGTTATAATTTACATAAAAATCAAATAGTGTTGATTTCAAGCCTAAAATACTGCGTAAAGAATCTCCATCAATGGTCGTTTTGCCAGAGGTACCTATGAAAGTAGCACTCTTAATTCGGCCAGATACACCGCGGTCAGATGTTTGTTGACCTGGCTTGCCAAGAGGTGTCAATTGAATGCTCTTTAATTTACCAACCCCTTTACTAGCTGCGTTAAGCTTACTTTCAAGGGCCTGACGAGAAGTAGTCACTATCCAGTTCGATGTAGATGTGCCAGTACTAAAATCCTTTACACCTTTCAAATACGGTACATCGCTACCCCAAACATTGACGCTATCTTCAGTATAACCGCCACCATCAGAATGGAATAAAGCATTAATAGGGCGTTGATTATATAACATAACCATACCCTTTGTTTTATTAACTGCATTTGTGGTAGCTTGCGTTTCACCACTAACCCCATTATAGACTTGGTGATCTGTGGACGTACTTACATCATACAGTTTACCTTTATTCTCTTCCATAGTATGAAGAGCATAAGTTCGAGCAGCTACAGCTTGTGCTTCTAGTGCAGCTGCTGGCCAAGATGGAACGACTTCTTGCGGAACTACGCCGTAAAGATAATCTTCAAGAGGTACAGAATTAATGACCATCATCTTTCCATTATTAGCACGTAATGTAAGTCCTCCACGATAGCCTTTGCCTTCAAACAAGAATGGTGCATCACTATTAGCTGGTTTTAATGTAACTACCGTATCAATAGCTTTGCCATTAACAGCAATTTTACCACTTCGAATACCAACAGAGGTTCCACGGTTTGCACTGATTGTGCTAACTTGACCATTAGCACTATTTAACACAACCATATTAGCAGTAGATGTAACTGTAGCATCGGAACTGCGACTACCCAATAACACGCGTACATTTGGTACATTTTCTACACGCTCCGTAGCAGGTGTAACAACAGACCCTACTTTATTACGCGTAATAGCAGCCGTATTAGCTTTAATACTATTGGCATCAGAAGTTTTTACAGCCTTAGAGGCAGCAGGCTTTACCGTTGTAGCCTTGGCACTAGTAACTGTAGATTTTGCAACAGGCTTTTGCGTAGATACTTTTTGAGCCGTTGCTGCAGCCTTAGTTGCATTTGACTTTACAGTCACTTTTGCCACAGGCTTTGGAGCCGGTTTAGTTACAAGTGGTCGAAAAGTTGACCGCTTCGTCGTATTTACTTTCGATACATTTGTTGTAGATACTGTTGATTTCGGCGTTGGCTTTTTAGTCACTACTGCACTTTTATGTTGCAATGTAGCCCCTTGTGCAACAGATGCACCGCCAATATTTACACCTAAAAACAAAGTTGCCATTATCATCAATTGTAATCGTTTCGTTTTCATTGTTATTTCCCTGTCTGTGAAATACCTAAATGCTCATAGGCAAGTTTAGTAGCCACCCTCCCACGCGGTGTACGTCCTAAAAATCCTAATTGCATCAAATATGGTTCATACACATCTTCGATGGTATCTCTCTCTTCGCTGATAGCTGCCGCAATAGTATCTATTCCTACCGGACCTCCATCATACTTTTCAATAATACACTCCAACACACGTCGATCGATTCGATCGAGCCCTTCTTTGTCAATATATAAACGCTGTAACGCATCATCTGCAATACTTTGAGTGATAACCCCATCACCTATGACTTGTGCAAAATCACGTACCCGTTTAAGTAGACGATTTGCGATACGCGGCGTTCCCCTCGAACGTCGTGCAATTTCGCTAGCCCCAGTCGGCTCAATACCAATATGGAGTATTTCTGCCGCCCGAGTCACAATAAACTCTAATTCCGGTTGTTTATAATATTCCAACCGGTTAATAATCCCAAAGCGGTCCCTTAATGGTGCCGCCAAAGCCCCCGCCCGTGTTGTGGCACCTACCAAAGTAAACTTTGGCAAATCAATACGCACCGTTCGAGCACTTGGGCCCTTACCGATGATAATATCAATTGCATAGTCCTCCATAGCAGAGTACAATACTTCCTCTACACTGCGAGACAAGCGATGAATTTCATCGATAAATAATACATCATGATCATCTAAATTCGTTAAGATCGCAGCCAAGTCGCCAGACTTTTCAATGGCAGGACCAGAGGTTATGCGAAAATTAACACCCAATTCATTCGCAATAATACCTGCCAGTGTAGTCTTCCCAAGACCTGGTGGACCATACAGCAATACATGGTCTAATGCTTCACCACGCTGCTTTGCAGCTTGAATATACACATTTAGATTGCCTTTAGCCTCTTCTTGACCTACATACTCGTTAAAGAACTTTGGTCGTAGGCTATATTGCCACATATCTTCTTCGTGCTCGCCATTTCCGACAAGGCGTACTTCTTCGTTCATCCTTATCGTCCTTTCCCAAGCTCAATCAAGCTGACCTTAATCAACTCAGATACATCGCGCTTACCATCATCTAAAGACTCTACAATGTCAGCCACATCTCGTTCTGAATAACCTAGCGACACAAGAGCCTCAATAGCCTCACCGGTAGCACCACTAGCGGCAACGCCAATCGGCTGTATAGCTGCTGGTGATTCTGCAGATATATGTGTCATCTTCGCTAACTTATCCTTTAGTTCAAGAACAAGTCGCTCTGCAGATTTCTTCCCAATACCAGGTAACTTTGTTAATTGCTGTACCTGGCCATTGATAACAGCTAATTTGAAAGCCTCTGGTGTCATGCCAGACAAAATGCCAAGCCCCACCTTAGGCCCTATACCAGAAACAGAAATGAGTAAAATAAACAACTCATACTCCTCTTCCGTCCAAAAGCCATAGAGTTGCATCGCATCTTCACGTACGTTGAGATACGTGAATAGCGTTGCCTCATGACCTTCAATCAATTGTTGTCGCGTAGTGGTCGGCACATATACACGATACCCTACGCCATGTACATCTACGTAACAAGACTCTTTAAAGAGATGTGTTACGATACCCCGTACATACCCTATCATTATACCAACCTCTTCAATCTATCATTGTGAGAACTATGAGCCGTACAAATAGCGACAGCCAATGCATCTGCCGTATCATCGGGCTTAATTTTCTCACGAATCCCCAAAATATTCATTGTCATATAAATGACCTGATTCTTATCAGCCTTGCCGTAACCTGTAACGGCTTGCTTGATTTGTAGCGGTGTATATTCGTAAATAGGAATACGCTGTTGTTCAGCCGCTAATAAGATAACACCACGTGCTTGACCGACCTTGATGGCCGTCGTTACATTGCGGTTGAAGAATAATTCTTCTACCCCGAACTTATCAGGCTTGAATTCCTCTAGAATATCACTTAGGTCATTAAATAAAATTTCCAACCGCTGTGAATCTGTTAATTCCTTAGGAGTTGTAATAGCCCCATAGGCTACAGGTGTTAATTTGCTCCCCTTCACGTCAATAATGCCATAACCGCATATAGCCGTGCCTGGGTCAATACCTATAATTCGCACCTTAACCCCCTTAGTTTAAAAATGAGATAAGCTGTCGCCTACCTCCATTACATAATCTATTTTATTATAGCACAATACCACATCGAAGTTCATGAATTTCCATAGAAAATTTATAAGAAACTCATTAATTTTCATATTCCCAATAGTTCCCTAAAAAATACATAAAAAAGGAGCACCTTTAACGTGCTCCTTATAATAATAATTATTCTTCTTCGTCGTCTGGCAAGATACCATTGTGATATACGTTTTGTACATCATCAAGATCATCCAATACGTCGAGCATTTTTTGCATTTTTACAGCATCATCACCAGTCAACTCAATAGTTGTATCTGGAATCATGGTAATTTTAGCTACTTCTGTTTCAATGCCCGCATCAGCAAGAGCTGCCTCTACAGCATCATAGTCTTCAGGAGTAGTATAAATTTCAAATACATCATCTTCAGACTTAAGATCTTCTGCACCTGCTTCAAGAGCAAGCATAGTCAATTCATCTTCATCATGACCTTCTTTATCGATAACGAAAACGCCTTTAGATTTGAACATCCAGCCTACACAGCCGCTTTCACCAAGATTACCACCTTGTTTAGAGAACGCGTGACGCACATCAGCAGCCGCACGGTTACGATTATCCGTCATAACCTCTACAGTAACAGCTACACCTGCTGGACCATAACCTTCATATACGATTTCTTCGTATGCGTTCATATCCGTAGCGCCAACGCCCTTATCGATAGCACGTTGAATATTATCCTTAGGAATATTGTTTTCACGAGCTTTTTGTAAAGCCAATTTCAAACGCATATTACCTGTTGGATCGGCACCACCCATACGTGCTGCTACAGTAATTTCACGACCGATTTTCGTAGCCAATTTAGCCTTCAATGCATCGGTTTTACCTTTTTTATGTTTAATATTTGCCCATTTTGAATGTCCTGACATAGACGCCTCCTATTTATTCCACCATGCTTCGCCCCGCAGCCGATCAAGGATAATCGATACAGCACTACGCACAGATAAATGATTGTATTCACCATGGCCATATATAGGTTCTAAAATATAGTCAAAGCTTTCCATCGTTTCTTTTGTCATACCATAACCGGTACCAAATAATACTAACACAGGGCGCCCCTCATTTTCAAGATGTTCACGCATCCGTGCATAGGAAATTGTATTATCATAGGTACGCGCATCTGTTGTCGCCACAATAGGTTTCATACCTTCTAGGTCTTCAATCATTCGCACTACTACTGCAATAGAGTTAACCAACTCCACGCCGGTGAAAGCATCCTTGCGATCTGGATTGTAAGTAGAACCAAATCCAGATTTCCAATGTTCCATGATGGTGCGCACCAACTCACGCTGAGCAGGTATATTGTGAATCACAAAATATTTAGATACATCATAGGTAATAGATGCTCGTGCAATATCGTGAATATCATAATTTGTAATGGCCGTCGTAATGACCTCTTTATGCTTGTTCATAATTGGATAATGAACAAGTCCAATATATAAATTAGCCAAAGCCCTATATCTCCACAACAATAAAAAATACAAAATAAAATTAATCGATTAAAAGCGGTACAAAATAAGCTTCAGTACCGGCAATCTCTTCTGGAGAAAAACGACAACCGACTGCAGAAGCTTGATCGCCAAGCATAAAGCAAGATAATGTCAAACAGCCTTCTTTCGTACCACTATCTACGGTATGAGTAAAGTGTTTCTGCTTAATAAAGTCCTGATACATAACCTTTTTACTGTCCCGACAAACTATATCATCATAGTTATCTACAAATTTCTCCATGTATAGTTCAGCTTGATTTCCACGTTTTTGAACAACCTGAATATTTCGCCCTTCACGGCCCCAAATTTCCTTTTGAATATAAAGTCCATCATCAAGGTTCGAGAAATCACTTTCAAAATAGGACGGCGTCAAATAGCGCTCGATAATATCTCGCTCAGGGGCAGTAAAAAATTGGTTTGTTAAGTATAGAGCATACACTAAGGACATAAACGATTTATTCTGTAAAATAATCGCCTCTGGTGGATTAAATAGATTAAAGCGGTATTCATTATACAAATCTAAAAACATTTCACCTAGTGGTTCACCATCTGCTGTAGTTTCATCAATCAATAGTTCCATGGGATGTAAACGATACAGGTTGGCTGCATGACCACCGTCAGATAATAGAATACCCTCATCATCAATGACCATATCATAAAAGGATAGGAATCGAACATCTGCTTCTGGGCATGCTGATTTCATAGCCTGTAAGAGAAACTGTGTAGTTCCATAGTCCTCTAAATAATCATGAAAGCACCCGAAAACAAAGGGTTCTGTTTCATTATCCGTCATCATATTATGTTGTTTATTAGTCACACTATATTTTTTACGAGATGTTCCTTCATATACGCGTTTCAAAAAACGTTCAAGTTCATTATAAGCATCTATATTAGGATCTACTTTATCGAAATATCGTGCCGCTACACCATTAGCATAATAGCTTTCAATTAGAAAGCAGGGTGTATCCGCATTAATCTCGACCATGCGCAATTGTCCTCTATCATCAAGGACAAAGTCAAATCGAGATAACCATGTAGGTAAGCCCAATGGATTCCCACGATGTAAATAGGGAATCAAATTTTCGGGCATATCCATATTGAGAGCAAACTCATCAGGTGCCTGTTGAAATACCTTAGCGGCTTTACAAAATATTTGAAATAACATGCGCGACGCATGTCGAATTTCATCATAAAAATCAGCCGGAAAAGATTGTGTAGAAAGCGCAGGATACCGATCATCATAGCCCTCATAATCTACAAAGGGCAATATATTCGTATCAAGTTCATCTATATACGATTTCATAATATCGGCCTCCATTAGGAACTACTAGAACGTACACCTGCACTACCAAAACCAGACTTTTGACCTATAGAAGAGGCTTTTTGACTTCTACGCTTCTCATAGTCTTTATACGTACGTCGTCCTAAAGAACTATGCGTATTTGAACCTGTTGTTGTATATACATTAGGCTCCTCATAGGGTTTTAAAGGGGCTGCCACACGATAGGTCATAGTTCTTCCATCCATACGCGCTGTAGGTGGATTAAATCCATGAAAAATATAGTAGCCTGCTGCAATACTAGGTAACAGCCCCGCTAAACCAGCGTCCCATACTAAATTTCCACTAGTGTCGCGGTGAAAGGTAACAGACCGGTTATCATCATATAAAGCTGTTTCTTTACCATCTCCATGGTTTAATAGAGAATAACGATTACCTTGATTATCCTTTAATCGAACTTCCCCGTCATTTGCTTCAGGATAGATTTTATCACATACAACATAAGCAATGTCATTCCAGTATGAATACACACCAACGAGGCCCGCTACAGCGGCAAAAGCACTCGTTATGTATAGAGTTTTCTTACTTGGCTTATACATAGGACACTCCCTTAGTGCACAGCACCACTAACAACGAGAGCAAGACCTACAAAGATACCAAATACGAGGATACCCGCTGCAGTATTACCACGCATAATCTCTTCAGATAAATTATATTTTCGATGCCATAAATTAATAAACATATAGCCTGTTACAAACAATATAATGCCTAAAATAGCATATACGATACTGGCCACCACACCATGCAATAAAGATGTATCAGCAGTAGTCACTACAGGAGACATGATGACAGCGCGCAAAATTTCACCAATACCGATAAATGAACCCGCTGAGAGCCATGCTACAGCACAGTTACCACGTTTAATTTCTTCGCTGAATTTGCCGGGTACAAAGAAATCAATAACAGTATTAGCTGTTAACATTAGAAAAATCCCAAAACAAGCATAAAAAATCGTCAATAATACATCTGGTATATAAATCATAATAAGCCTCCTAATAATATAATTTTGTATTGGATGTGTTATTAGAGTTGCTGGTAGGATACAACCGTTCGCGTCCCGTATTATCCCCTAGTCGAACCATAGTCGCATAGTTATCGAGTATATGAGAGCTGATTAATGTACGATCAATAATTTTCCAATCCTCTTGTGTCAATTTTGATTGTTCACATACCTTAACCTTAGTTTGTCCATCCGTATTGGTAATGATATACACCAAGTCCCCAGAATAAAATACAATAACTTCATGTCCCTCTTCTAAGTTGTCCCGCTCATTTTTAATATCACCATTCACAGAATCAATCAAATCTAATGCGGTGCTAACAGGGTCCAACGAAGACGTGTATACATAATCGCCATCCGAATCTGTTTTTGTATAATATGCAGATGTGTCATGCATATGTTCTTTTGCCGTATAAGGCACTCCAAACATAGCGCGTATACTATGCCAAGACAAATCATTGTCCGACCAAAACAGAAATAGTAAAAATAATACACCGATCCCTATAGAAGTAGCAACTCCTTCAAAGCGTTTTTTCAGCCGTTGATTCCGTTTCTTTTTACTAATAGCATTAGCTTCTGCATCATTACAGAGACGAATATTCCTCAAAGGAACACGTGCCCCTTCGGCGAACATCTTCTCCCCTTTAAACCAATTCTCTTCAAAGAATACGCTAGCACCACCTTCACAGGGCAATTGATATTCCTTATACCCAGCTCGATCACCTACGGACGCACCACTATCACCATCTACAGCTACAACCTTTTCTAAACCGATTTGATGTAATGTAAATCCTTTCGGAACACGCTTACGATAGGATGTTCTAGATACAGTGCACCACACATTGTCATTGTACTCAATGGTAACCCATATTTTATCAGTTCCCTCAATAGCCTCTAGGCCATATTCATGCCAATAATCACCAGGAGACTTTTGCATAGATGGCTTAGCCTTATAGACTTGTTCCTGATCAGCTTTTGGAATAATCTCATTATATTTAATTTTTTCAGTTATTACATAACGGCTGCCCTGAACCTCAAGGACATCGTAACAATTAAACTCCATAAACAACCTCGTTAGAGTAGCAATAACCTATATATGCGTCTAAACTACTCTCTCTCCTAAACGGGATTTAATGAAATTAAGCTTTAAAATAGCCTGCACGTTCATGAATCGTTTCATTTTCAATAATAGAAATACCATATTGTTGCCCCATGGTAGCTGTTACAAGAACCTTAGCTACATCAGCAGTTTTTACAGGCTCTTGACTCATTAATACACGTGCTTTATTGATGACCCCAAATACAGCACAGCTAATACGTTCTACCAATTTAGGTTCTTCTCGAATCAAGGTAGCTGGACGAGCAATAACAATTGCTTCAAATGGAAGTTCTAAGATGACATCTTCCAATTGTCCTTTCATAGACAGATAAAAGAATTTCGATTTTGGGTTCGCCCCTAAAGAGGACACTAATCCATATTTTTTTACTCCATTTTGAGCTGCAATGCGAGCCATTTCGTACTGGTAGGTATAATCGACTGTCCATTGTGCTTCTTTAGAGCCTGCTTGTTTACGATTTGTGCCCATAGCAGAGAATAAAATATCTCCTGTTACTAAGTGTGCCCATTCACGAGGTTCATCAAAATTAACAATATGAACGGTTACCTTTGGAGATGTATACGTAACTTGACGACGTACAAATACATGAATTTCTTGAATTTCATGATTATCAATCAATGATTCTACAATATGGCGACCTACTGCACCAGTAGCACCTAATACTAAAGCTTTCATACTTCACCTGTATTTCTTTCAGACTCTTCAGCAATAATCTCTTTTAAAAGTTTAACTTCTTCTTTTGTTAAAGGTCGTTCCAATAAATCGGGCCGCAATAATCGTGTCCGCTTTAAGGCTTCCTTTTGTCGCCAGGTAGCAATATTTTTGTGATGACCGCTACGCAATACATCAGGAACAGCCCATCCTCTGAATTCTGGCGGCTTTGTATATTGTGGACATTCTAATAAAGGCTCATAAAAGGAATCCTCTTGAGCACCACTAGCTGCGCCTAATACACCGGGTATCATACGAGCCACCGCATCAGCTACCACCATAGCAGGCAATTCACCACCAGTTAATACATAGTCACCAATGGAAATCGTTTCATCTACTAAATGTTCCTCTACGCGGTAGTCAACACCTTCATAATGGCCACAAATGAGGACTATTTGATCGTACATAGCTAGTTCACGAGCCTTCTCCTGTGTGAAAGGCTGGCCTGTAGGTCCCATGAAAATAATTCGACGTCGTATACTTTCACTAGGATTACCAATGAGACTCATTTCATCACACATCTCATCTGTAGAATAGGCGCTATTAGTTTCGCTATCATATTGAGCAATAACAGATTCTACCGCTTCAAAGATGGGCGGTGCCATCATAAGCATACCCGCACCGCCACCATACGGCGTATCATCTACTTGACCATGTTTATTATGACTAAAGTCCCGAGGATTAATTACGCCCATAGATAAGCGTTCCGCTTCGATAGCCCGTTTTATGATGGAATGACTAAAAAAAGCATCAAAAAACTCAGGAAATAAAGATACGATATCGATACGCATAGACCGTCCTCTGTACTTATTAACTCACATAAACTCATTAGCATTATCTATATATAGCTATATTATATAACTTTTATCATAATATACCTATATGTAGATAAAAAAAACCGCCTAAAGGATTATATCCATTCAGGCGGATCTACGATCATCAATTTATTCTCCACATCGATGTCTTTAACGACCTCTTCAATGGCTGCAAATAATTGATCTGGTTCCCCATCTTTAGAAACCACATAGACATCATTAGCACCAGGTTGCAACACATCAGTAACCGTACCAAGCACGTTACCTTTAGTGTCTTGAACCTCAAGACCGATGATATCAAAAATGTAGTAGCGACCTTCTGGCAATTCTACCAAATCTTCACGACGGACTTGAATTGCTTTCTTACTGAATAATTCAGCCGTGTTACGATCAGGAATTTCCTTAAAGGATGCTAGTACAAATTGCTTATGAAATCGTGCGGATGCAACGTGGTATTCTTTACCATCGATGTAACAGGCATCCATATGCATAAACCGTTCTGGAAAATCGGTTTGAGGCATAATACGAAGATCACCCCGCACGCCGTGCGGGGCGATGATAACACCTATTGTGATGAAATCGTTATGTTTCATTATTGACGAAACGCAACGATTTTACCGTCTTCTAATAGGATTTCAGCGCCCATCATGGCATCCAAATCATCCCCGATTTTAACGGTAACTGTTTGCTCTAAAGTACCTTGAGGAATTTCAGTTCCCAAAGCTAAACCTTGAGCGTCTTTCAATTTAGCTGTTACTTCTTCTTTGAAAGCCAAGCGTTTATTTTTTTCTTCGTCGATTTGTTGACGAATAGCAGTAAGACTTGTTGCATCAACTTTAGCTGCATCAGCTAAAATACGTTGGGCTTGAAACTCAATTGCTTCCAAATCTTTATTCACCATATCAAGGCGAGTTTCAAGATCGGATACAATTTTCGCTTTCAAGTCTTCTGTTACTTTTGCTTTTACTGCTACAGGGACACGTAATGTCATTTCTTCCATTGGAATACTCCCTTTTAGACAATATCAACAGATATCTTTTTGTTCTCTTTAATAGCCGCCGCTTTCACCACAGCGCGAATCGCCTTCGCAATTCGTCCTTGCTTTCCGATGACTTTGCCCATATCCTCTGGGGCTACGTGAAGTTCGTAAATCTCCATGTTTCCCTTTTGGACCATGGTAACAGATACGGCATCAGGCTGCTTCACTAATGATTTCGCAATTAATGAAATTAATTCTATCATCACAGTATGCCTCTCTATTAATTACTTTTTAGCGTCAGCAAATTTTTGCATAACGCCTTGTTTTTTGAACAAGGAGCGAACAGTGTCAGTAGGCTGAGCACCTTTAGCTAACCAAGCCAAAGCTTTTTCTTCGTCTACATTAACGATAGCTGGTTGTTTAGTAGCATCATATTGACCAATAGTGTCAACAGGACGACCTTCACGTGGAGCACGTGCGTCAGCAACAACGATACGGTAGAAAGGAGCTTTTTTAGCACCTAAACGAGTCAAACGAATTTTTAACATGTGAAATTCACCTCCTTATACTGATGTGGGTGGACAGGTTCAGCGCCCCTGCCCATGTATTACATAAACGGTAATTTAGGCATTCCTGGGAAGCCGCCCTTACCGCCACGTAAACCTTGCATGCGCTTCATCATCTTCCGCGCTTCCTCAAATTGTTTCAACAAGCGATTTACATCTTGTACCTGAGTACCAGAGCCTAATGCAATACGCTTGCGGCGAGAACCATTAAGAATATTTGGATTTTCTCGCTCTGCTGCCGTCATAGATGTAATGATGGCCTCAATGCGGCGCACCTCTTTACTGTTCAAATCAAGGTCTTTCAATTGATCCTTAATTTGTCCCATGCCTGGCAACATACCAATAATATTTTGTAATGGCCCTAACTTTCTCACCTGATTCATCTGTTTCAAGAAATCATCCAAGGTGAAATTGTTTTTCGCCATTTTCTTAGCCATTTCACGAGCTTCTTCTTCATCGATAGCGCCTTGAACATTTTCAATCAATGTTTTAAAGTCACCCAAGTCAAGAATACGAGAAGCCATGCGGTCTGGATAGAATACATCGAAACCATCCATTTTTTCGCTCACACCAGTGAACTTAATTGGCAAGCCTGTTACAGCTTTGATGGATAATGCAGCACCACCGCGCGCATCACCATCGAGTTTAGTAAGGATAACACCATCAACGCCTAATTTTTCATTAAACGTTTGTGCTGTTGTTACCGCATCTTGACCGATCATGGAGTCTACAACGAGTAGAATTTCATGAGGTCGAACAGCGGCTTTAATATTGGATAACTCGTCCATGAGGACTTCGTCTATCGCCAAACGACCAGCTGTATCGATGATAACAACATCTTTCAACATATGCGTACTTTGCTCTACGGCACGACGCGCAATGTCTACTGGATTAGCACCAGGTGTTTCATCAGCAAATACGGGGATATCGATTTGCTTACCTACAACTTGCAATTGAGTAATAGCAGCTGGACGATATACGTCGGCAGCTACGAGCATTGGATGCTTACCTTGTTTGCGAAGGTATACTGCCAATTTACCAGCTGTTGTAGTCTTACCAGCACCTTGTAAACCAACGAGCATAATAATCGTTGGAGGCTTGCTAGAAATCATGATACGGCTTTGAGTACCGCCTAAGAGAGCTGTTAATTCGTCATTTACGATCTTAATAACCGTTTGGGCTGGATTCAAAGAACCGAATACCTCTTCCCCAAGGGCCTTTTCCTTGATGGACTTAACAAAATCCTTCGCAACCATAAAGTTAACGTCCGCTTCTAAAAGTGCCGTACGTACTTGACGCAACGCAAGATTGACATCTTCTTCTGTAATTTTGCCCTTCCCTTTTAAGGATTGAAAGGCTTCTTGCAGTTTTTCTGACAAGCTATCAAATGCCATAATATCCCTCCATTTGCGCCAATACTTGTTGTACCTTACTTTCAGCTAACACCTCTTTAGGCAAGGTTTCTTTCAACTGTGAAAGCAGTCCTTCACGCTGTTCATATTGTGCTACCAAGTGTAATTTAGATTCGTAATCGTTTAAAATGTGCCGAGCACGCTGTAAATTATCATGTACAGCCTGCCGTGATACACCTAATTCCTCAGCAATCTCGCCAAGGGACATATCGTCTTCGTGGTGAAGTTGTAAGGACATGCGTTGCTTGTCCGTCAATAATGGCCCATAGAAATCTAAGAGCAAACTTATAAGTACTCGTTCTTCCATTTCGCCACCTCCATCACTGTCAAGTCATATTACTTTACATATACTACAGCATAAAAAAAGATGTGTCAAGTAGAAATACTTAACACATCATTTAAATTATATATTACATCTGATATATGATTCACTTCGCTTAATAAAGACATTCATCAGTTGTAAATATTACTATAACAGACTTCATATATTATAATTGATAACAATTTTTATATTTTAACTTTTATATCTACTATAATGTGCTATAATATAAATATCTAATATTTTCAATATAAAAGATAGGAGGTATTTTATGAATACCAAACAATATGACCTTATCGTCCTAGGTTTCGGCAAAGCCGGTAAAACATTAGCAGCTAAATTTGGCTCTATGGGCAAATCTGTAGCTATGATTGAAGAAAACCCACTTATGTATGGTGGCACATGTATTAATATTGCATGTATCCCAACTAAAACGATGATTATAGCCGCATCAAAAGGCTTATCTTACGAGCAAGTATTAAACCAACGCGAGGTAGTTACATCTCGTTTACGCAATAAAAACTTCGGTATGTTAGACACAAATGAACATGTCGATGTATATACTGGACATGGTGAATTCATTAGTAATAAAGAAATCGCCGTTACCGCTGGGGAAGATAAAATCGTCTTATGTGGTGAAACAATTATTATTAACACTGGTGCTGTAGCGATTAAGCCTAATATTGATGGCATCGACACCGCAACAGGCTTCTATAATAGCACAGAAATTCAACAATTATCCTCTCAACCAAGTACACTAGGCGTCATTGGTGCTGGCCCTATCGGCCTTGAATTCGCTAGCCTATACGCTAAACTAGGTACAAAGGTAACAGTATTTAATATTGAATCTGGCATCTTAAAACGGGAGGAACCGATTGTACAAGAATTAGCTAATGAATACTTGACTGAGCAAGGCATCACTATTCTTAATGATGTAACATTAAACTCTGTATCTAATGATGGCAACAAACCTGTTATCACTGCAGATGGTCAAAACTATACCTTTGATGCTGTTCTCTATGCTACAGGTCGCAGACCGAATACTACAAATATTGGTTTAGAAAACACGGATATTACTACTAATGAACGCGGTGCAATCGTAGTAAATGATACTTGTGAAAGCTCCGTTCCAGGTGTATATGCTGTAGGCGATGTAAACGGTGGTCCGCAATTTACCTACATTTCTCTCGATGACTTCCGCATCGTATTTGGTGCACTTACAGGTAATGGTCACTATACATTAAAAGATCGCAAAAACATTCCTTACACCACCTTCTTAACACCTCCACTCGCTCGTGTTGGTCTTACAGAAGAGGATGCTATTAATAAAGGTTACACTGTTAAAACGAAGGAAATGCTTGTAGCCACTATGCCAAGGGCTCATGTAAATGACAACCTTAAAGGGGCTTTCAAAATTGTGGTAGATGCGGAAAGCAATTTAATCCTCGGTGCTACACTCTATTCCCAAAGTGCCGAAGAATTGATTAACATGATTAAAGTAGCTATGGATAACAACATTCCGTATACATATTTCAAGAACCAAATCTTCACACATCCTACAATGGCAGAAAATTTAAATGATCTCTGTAATTTCTAGGTAAGAATAGTAACTACATAATCTAATATAATAAATAAAAGAGTCTCCTTTAACTTGAATACATAAGTTAAGGGAGACTCTTTTATTTATGCCTAATGATCAATTTTGGATTATTAGTTATTAGTTAGCAATATATAGTTTTTAGTAATTTATCATTAGTTACTCTATTTAGTTCTTTGTAAATAATCTACGAACTACAGATTGCAATTTAGGTGTCAATACGATAGCTACCACAATACCAGCTGCACTTGTAATCAAAGAATATTGAATTTTACTTGCCGCTACTGCTGCACTTTCAAGAACAAACCACCATGCAAGGAAATAACCAAAGGCAGTCCAAATTGTGCCAATAATTAAAGCACTCAAAATACGTGTAAAGGATGCTGTCGGTTTTGTAATGGATGGTGGCAAGTAACCTGCTGTCATACCACCTACAATAAGACCTGCAATACCTTTAATAAAGAAAGAGAATACAATGTATTGCGTATGTCCACCAAAAAGATCAAATAATGCGGAACCAATAGCCGCACCCAAACCACCATATAAACCACCAAAAAGAATGGATGATGTAAATAATGCAGCAGATCCTAAGTGAACCATGGCACCACCCGGTATTTCGATGCGAATCGTTGTTGCTACTGCACATAAGGCAGCAATAAATCCGATATATACAATATCATGCGTCTTTAATTTCATAATCTAGCTCCTCTCTTTTAGCTGAATAACTATATTTAGTATAACAAATCTCAACCAGTCTAAAAACACTAATTTCATAGGAATTAAATATATAGCCAGATTTAAAATAAAGCACCTATACCATGGTATAGGTGCTTTATAAACTTAAATCAACGCTATCACATATTATATGTTATAAGATATAATCTAAAAATTAAATCTTAGCTCGTTTTAAACGTAAAGAGTTACTTACAACGGTTACAGAGCTAAATGCCATTGCTGTACCTGCAATCATAGGATTTAATGCGCCGACAGCAGCCAATGGAATACCAATGCAGTTAAAGATCAATGCCCAGAATAGATTTTGTTTAATATTAGTCATAGTCTTACGGCTGAGGCGTACTGCTTGTACTAGTGTGTGTAAATCATTTCTTACAAGAACGATATCTGCTGCTTCTACAGCAATATCTGTACCACTACCGATAGCAAAACCAATATCTGCAGTTACAAGAGCTGGTGCATCATTGATACCATCACCAACCATGCCCACTACGAGACCTTTATCTTGTAACTCTTTTACTTTGCTAGCTTTATCTTGAGGCAACACTTCTGCAATAACGTGAGTAATACCTGCTTGTTTAGCAATATATTGAGCTGTACGGCGATTATCACCGGTAAGCATCCACACATCGATACCTTGAGACTGTAATTCTTTTACCACCTCAATAGTTTCTGGACGCAATTCATCCTCTACAGCCCATAATGCACTGATGACACCATCTACAGCGAGAACAGACACGGAAGCACCTTGTTCTTCATAGTGTAGAATATCATCTTGGACGGCACTTAGATCATAACCTAATTCAGACATCCAACGGCTATGACCAAGTTGTACAGACACACCTTGATAAGCGCCTTGCAAACCTTTACCAGGCACATCACCGAAGCTTTCTAGTTCTACAGCTTTACCTTTATAACCATGATCTTCGCCATAATAAACCATGGCCTTTGCAATTGGATGCGATGTACCACTTTCAAGAGCCATCATAAGGGACATATTTCTACTTTCATCACCATTATAGTTTTTGAAAGCCGTTACATCAAGAACACCTTGTGTAAGTGTGCCAGTTTTATCCATAACGATGGCATCGAGTTTACCAGCTTTTTCAAGATATTCTGCACTCTTGATAAGGACGCCATGCTCCGCGCCTAAGCCAGAGCCTACCATGATAGATGTTGGTGTAGCGAGACCAAGTGCACAAGGACAAGCGATAACAAGCACTGCTGTAGCATTAATGAGAGCTACATTAATAGAGTCGCCCATAATGAAGTACCATACGAGGCCGGTCAAAACAGAAAGGCCGATAACAGTAGGCACGAAGTATTGAGCTACGATATCTGCAATACGTTGAATACTTGCTTTAGAGGTTTGAGCTTCCTCTACGACCTTGATGATTTGAGACAGCATTGTATCAGAGCCGATACGTTTTGCTTCCATTGTGAAAGCACCGCTCAAGTTAATAGTCGCACCGATAACATCAGATCCCACTTGTTTTTCTACAGGCAAACTTTCACCGGTAAGCATAGCTTCATCTACAGTAGAATAGCCTTCAGTAATAGTACCATCTACTGGAATTTTTTCGCCTGCACGAACTTGTAAAATATCACCTGCTACAACCTTAGATGTAGGAATATCTACGAACTCACCGTCACGCAATACATGAGCTGTTGCTGGTTGCAAGGCAATCAATTTTTGAAGTGCTTCAGAGGTACGCCCCTTGGCAATTTCTTCTAAAAGTTTGCCAAGAAGAATGAATGTAATGAGCCAAGCTGAGGTTTCAAAGTAAATGCCATGAGGCCCAAGTTCTGGATGGAACTGCCAATTATAAATACTGAATAGATAAGCAACAGTCGTACCCATTACAACGAGAACATCCATGGTAAGGGCGCCATTCTTTACCGCACTCCACGCACTCTTATAGAACATAAGGCCAGGGCCGAACTGAGCAATGGTAGCAAGAATGAACTCTACCCATACTGGCAAGGCTTGAATACCAAAGCGATGTAATGTCATGTTAATCATCATCGGTACAGCCATACAAGCAGCAATGATAAGACGCGTAATATGAGGTTTTAAATTAACCTTTTCTATTTCTTGCTTCGTTTCATCTGCTTCCGTAGCACCAAAACCAATATTCGTAATAGCATCGATAATTTGTTGTGGCTCTACAGTAGAGCCATCTTTGTATTCTACACTCCCCTTTCGAGTGAGTAGATTAACCTTTACAGATTCTATGCCATCGATCTTAGAAACGACGTTTTCAACGCGCTTTACACAAGCAGCACAATGCATACCTGTAATATCAAACTCTTGTTTCTTCTTACTCATCATATCACTTCTTTCTACTAGAATTTTCAAAAATATATGTTTCTATATATCTATATAAGTCAGAAACTCATAGTAGACATATCATACATCGGTAACAGAGTATTTTATAAACACGTATAGTTTATTATATGAACACATTTACATGAGTATTCATTCATACGTGTTTATTCTATAATAACATAAATTCTCATTACGTCAATATCCTACTAAATCTAGAGGACTATTCCTTTTTTATAGGGGATTTAACATCTCCCCACCTATACACAACATTCATAAATAGATTATAATAAAGTGATGATGAATAAACATAAACTTTGATTCCAAAGGAGGTGAAACTATGTGTGAATCAATAAGCCCTATAGTAGAATTTACTTCAGTAGCGAAGGAATTTCGCCATGAATATGTTGTGGAGAAGTCGCGTTTTATCACAACTATATGCCCTTGTTCTACAGAAGAGGAAGCGCAGGCTTTTATTGGACGTATCAACAAAGAATTTTGGGATGCACGCCATAATTGTACAGCCTTTGCATTAGGACCAAAACAAGAACAACAACGCTCTTCTGACAATGGTGAACCATCTGGTACCGCTGGTAAACCTATGTTAGAAGTACTCAAAAAAACAGGTATTACCAATGTAGCTGTCGTAGTAACGCGCTATTTTGGAGGTATTAAGCTAGGCGCAGGTGGTTTGATTCGTGCATATTCACACTCCGTTGCGGAAACTTTACATCTTGCCCCTAAAGAACTACACACAACACGAACTCAGTTGCAGGCTACCATCGACTATTCCATGTATGGAGCTATAGAAAGATATGTGCAAGATCAAAAACTACATTATGAAGCAAGTTTTGGCGAACATGTAGATATTACTATCTTAGTACCTCCTACTGATGTAGAGCGCATACAAAAAGAGCTCCAAGACATGAGTCATGGAGCTGCTACTTGTACTATATTAGATTCTATTGAAGTGGTGCTACCGCTAGAACAATAATCTAACTGATACACACATAGTAATTAGTTTTCGCTATGAACTAAGCCACTTACGCCTTGAGCAAGTTCATGACGTTTTTCTGTAGTTAATGGATGAGGCCATACGCGTTCAAGTTGTTTTTTACGACTAACACCTGCATTATGTGCAGTCATTAATCTACGTGCTTCCCAGTTACGAATTGCTTTACTTAATGTTCTTTTTACTACGCCCATGATAGTACCTACTTTCTCAATCACTGTTATTATATTAAAAATTGTGATAAGGATAGAAAGTTTATTTTAAACACATTATTCTTTCTCTTTCCTTGATGAATATAGTATATACGCTATTTTATCAAATGTGAAATTACTGTTACTTAGTTCGTTATAATTTTTATTTATCTTATTTTGTGTATAATAGGGAGATTCTATGGATACATCTTACTACCACAATTTTATTACCCTCGTTCAAACGGGCAATATGACGCAGGCCGCAGAGATTCTTCATATTACACAACCAGCTTTAAGTAAACAATTAAAGTATTTAGAAGCTGAATTTGGAGCTCAACTCATCAATATCAAGCGCGGCCAACGAGGATCAAACTTACAACTAACTGATGCGGGCAAAATTTTTTATCAAAAAGCCCAACAATTATGCTCCATTGAAGAATCAACATACAATGCAGTACAACAGTTGAACTCACGTATTGAAGGTACATTGCGAATCGCTACGTCTGCATCGCGCTCCACACCAATCGTACAACAATACTTACCAGCCTTTTCCATGAAATACCCATCAGTTCACTTCGAAATCTACGAAGGACTAATGACTAATGTGGTCAATCAACTTATTAATGGTAATGCAGAGCTGGGAATTGCAAACATTCAAATGGTAGACACTGATAAATTTGATATCCTTCTTACTCAAGAGGAACATTTATACGCTATTTTCCGCCGTGATGTATTCTGGATAGATCGTGAACATGATACCATCACATGGGATGATATCAAAAAGTGTCCTTTATCCCTCTCTGGTGGATCTGTGCGAATGATTATGCAATCTAGTTTAACGGACATGGATCAACTGAATGCTGTTGCCATCACTACAACTAAGAGCTCTGCCATCGAATGGGCATCCTCTGGTAGAACTGTTTCTTTAGTTCCTATGGATGCAAAAGAGCTTATTAACCATCGTAAAATGGCCCGTATCAAGTTGCCAGAATTTTCAGGAGATTTTAAAAAAGCATTTATTACTCTCAAAGGGCATGCCTTATCCCCTGTAGCACAGCAATTTATTGATTTCTACAAAGCATATGTTTAAACTATGTGATAGAAATTCATATGATATGGGATTTATAACTTATGATATTGTATTTATAACTTATCGTATAAGATTTTGTACAGTTATGAACATTAATACCATACATAAAAAAGACCTAGTACATAATGTACTAGGTCTTCTTTTTACTATCCTTGATGGACAGCACCTACTATATCAGTAATGCTGTTAAGATTATATTGTTCTACATAGTCACTCATTTCACGGGCAATACGTGAAATCGCCGTAGGATCTACCATCGTAGCAGTGCCAACTTGAACGGCTTGAGCACCAGCCATCATAAATTCGATAGCATCCGTGCCAGTCATAATACCGCCAAGGCCAATAATAGGAATATTTACCCCTTTATATACTTGGTGTACCATGCGAAGTGCAACAGGCTTTACAGCTGGACCAGATAGCCCACCGTAAGTATTTCCCAATAAAGGTTTACGTCGGTGAATATCAATAGCCATACCCAACAATGTATTGATAAGGCTTACCCCATTACCACCGCCAGCTTCAACGGCTTTTGCAATTTCCACAATATCTGTTACATTTGGTGAAAGCTTAACGATAATAGGTTTATCACTGACCTTACGAACGGCCTTCGTTACCTGTTCAACCACCTTTGGATCCACTCCAAAAGCCATACCTTCACGTTCTACATTTGGACAAGATACGTTAACCTCTAGGCCTGTAATACCGTCTACAGATAAGGTCTCTGCCATCCATGCAAATTCATCAATTGTACCTGCAGACATATTAGCAAGCAATGGTACGTCATATTTTTTGAGATCCGGCAAAATATGTGTAACAAAATGTTCTGCCCCAGGATTTTCAAGGCCGATACAGTTTAGTACACCAGATGGTGTTTCTGCAATACGAGTTCCAGGATTGCCGTGACGACCTTTAGGTGTTAAACCTTTTACGGAAATAGCACCTACCTCATTGCTAAGGTCTAAATAACCAGCATACTCAGGACCATTACCAAAGGTACCAGATGCAGCGATAATAGGATTTTTCATCTTAATACCGCAGTAATCAACAGCAAGCTTTGGATTAGGCGTAACGGTGTTATTTAAATCGCGTTCACTCATTAAAAGAACACCTCCTCAGCTGGGAATACAGGACCATCTTTACAAACTTTGTAACGTTTGCCACCTGCACCATCACAAGCACAACCTAAACAACCACCAGTGCCACAGCCCATACGTTCTTCAAGAGATACTTGGCAAGGAACGTTGAGATCTTTAGCTACTTGTGCCACACCTTTCATCATCGGTGTAGGACCGCAAGTCATAACAGATGTGAAAGTATTGCCATTAATCAGCTCAGGCATGATTGCTGTAGGGAACCCTTTCGCACCTACGCTACCATCATCAGTGGTGATATGCACTTTAACAGACGTATCCTTAAATAAGGCTGCCCAGAAGGTTTCGCTTTCATTTCTAAAGCCGAGAATAACTTGTGCTTCTTCCCCTTCTTTCAAATGGGATGCAATGCATAACATGGGCGCAATACCTACACCACCGCCAACAAGAAGCATATTCTTAGATGTAACAAATGGTTTACCCAAAGGACCTAAACAATCTAGAGTATCGCCGGGAACAAGGCGAGTCATAATCTCAGTCCCTTTACCTATGACACGATATAAAAGGGTAATCGTCCCCTTTTGTGCATCAAAGCCTGCATAGCTAATAGGACGGCGCAATAATGGTGCCGTAGAGTCCGCTACGCGAACATTACAAAACTGTCCTACCTTTGCTTCTGCTGCCTGTTTTGGTGCGTGGATATCCATTACCCACACATCAGAGCCTATTTGCTCATTGCGAACGACTTCGCCCTGTTCTACATATCCACTCATGGTTATTACTCCAATTCAAAATCCTGTAACGCTTCTACAGTATAATTTGCATTATTTTTACGATTTGCTACAACGCGCAACACTTCGCGTGCTGTATCGAGGCTTGTTAAGCATGGTGTACCCATTTCTACAGCGAGACGACGCAATTGGAAGCCTTCACGTTCAGGGCGTTTACCTGCAGTCAGTGTGTTAAGTACAAGATCTACTTTATCTTGACGAATGTGGTCAGCACAGTTGTCATCACCTTCAGAGATTTTGTTAACTACCTTGCAGTCAACGCCATGTTCTTTGAAGTATTTACCAGTACCGCCAGTTGCTTCGATGTGATAGCCCAATTCGATGAAGCCTTTTGCCAATTGGCTAGCTTCCTCTTTATCGCGGTCTGCTACGGTCATAAGAATTGTACCATCTTCTGGGATACGCATATTGGCACCATTGATAGCTTTAAACAATGCTTCAGAATAAGTACGACCAATACCCATAACTTCACCAGTAGATTTCATTTCAGGTCCAAGAGCGATTTCTACAAGGCCCATTTTGGAGAAGGAGAATACAGGTGCTTTTACAGCTACATATGGTTTATTAGGTACAAGACCGAGTGGCAAGCCCAAATCTTTTAAGCTTTCACCAAGAGCAATGCGTGTTGCACATTCTACCATATTGATGCCTGTAACCTTAGAAATGAATGGTACAGTACGGCTAGAACGAGGGTTAACTTCGATTACGTTAAGTTCGCCGTCAGCCACGATATATTGGATGTTAAGTACACCTTTAACATTAAGGCCTACTGCAATACGACGTGTATAGTCAACGATTTGATCAATCAATTCTTGGCTCAAATGTTGAGCTGGGTAAACGGCCATGGAGTCACCAGAGTGAACACCAGCACGTTCGATTTGTTCCATAATACCAGGAATACATACGTCAGTACCATCGGAAATAGCATCAACCTCTACCTCCATACCAACCATATAACGGTCGATAAGAACAGGATGTTCCTTGGAGGCTACTACGGCTTCCTTCATGTATACATCGAGCTCTTTATCGTTGTATACGATTTCCATAGCACGGCCGCCCAATACATAGGAAGGACGTACAATCAATGGATATTTCAAGTTTTTAGCTGCTGCTTGTGCTTCTTCATCAGAGGTTACAAGCGCACCTACTGGACGTGGAATACCAAGTTTTGCCAATAATTCATCAAAGCGTTCGCGGTCTTCTGCCATATCGATGCTATCTACGGATGTACCGAGGATTTTTACACCGCGCTTAGCCAATGGACCTGCCAAGTTAATCGCTGTTTGACCACCAAACTGAGCAATAACACCAGCTGGTTTCTCTTTCTCGATGATTTCCATTACATCGTCCACTGTTAATGGTTCGAAGTACAAGGAATCAGAAATATCAAAGTCAGTAGACACTGTTTCTGGGTTATTGTTGATCATAATAGATTGGTAACCCGCTTTACGAAGTGCCCAAGAGGAATGTACGGAGCAGTAGTCAAACTCTACGCCTTGACCGATACGAATTGGACCGGAACCAAGTACGACAACGGATTTTTCACCGAGTGGTTTAACTTCGTCTTCTTGTGCATAAGCACTGTAGTAGTACGGTGTTTTAGATTCGAATTCGGCAGCACATGTATCTACATATTTATATGTTGGAAGAATGTTCCATTCTTTACGTTTTGCACGAACCTCTTCTACAGTTGTATTAGCATAACGGGCGATAACAGAATCAGTGAAGGAATAACGTTTTGCTTTGCGCAATACATCCTCTGTTAAGCCATGTTCAGCCAATGCTTTTTCTACATTAACAATGTTTTTGATTTTTTCAATAAAGAATGTATCAATTTTTGTAATGTAGTGAATTTTCTCTACACTAATGCCCTTGCGAAGTGCTTCTGCTACAACATAGATACGTTCATCATCTACTAAATGTAAACGTTCAATCAATTGTTCCATAGACTCATGAGAGATTTTCTTTAGCTCAATATGGTCTAAACCAATTTCCAAGGAACGAATTGCTTTAAGCAAGGAGCCTTCCAAGGAGCGATCGATAGCCATAACTTCGCCAGTAGCCTTCATTTGAGTACCCAATGTGCGGTCTGCCAAATTGAATTTTTCAAATGGCCAACGTGGGAATTTCGTTACTACATAGTCAAGTGTAGGTTCGAAGCATGCTTTTGTTTCACCTGTTACAGCATTTGTAATTTGATCCAATGTCATGCCTACTGCAATTTTTGCAGCTACCTTCGCAATTGGATAGCCAGTTGCTTTAGATGCTAATGCAGAGGAACGGGATACACGAGGATTTACTTCGATAACGATATATTCATTGCTATTTGGATTCAACGCGTATTGTACGTTACAACCACCTTCGATTTTCAAATAACGAATAATTTCTACAGAAGCAGTACGAAGCATTTGGTATTGAATATCGTTTAATGTTTGGCTTGGTGCCACAACAATGGAGTCACCAGTATGTACGCCTACAGGATCAATATTTTCCATATTACATACGATGATACAGTTATCTGCACTATCGCGCATTACTTCGTATTCGATTTCTTTCCAGCCTGCTACAGAACGTTCTGCTAGGATCTGGTGAATTGGTGAAAGTTTCAAACCACGGCGTGTAATTTCATACATTTCATCTTCATTATGCGCAATACCACCACCAGTACCGCCCAATGTGTAAGCAGGACGGATGATGATAGGATAACCAATGCGATTAGCAAAGGCTACGGCTTCTTCAAGATCGTTAAAGATATCGGATTCAGGAACTGGTTGATTGATTTCCTTCATCGCTTCTTTGAAGAGTTCACGGTCTTCTGCTTGTTTAATAGCTTCAAGTGTTGTACCTAGAAGTTTTACACCGTATTCTTCTAATACGCCAGCTTCAGACAATTGTACGGCCATATTAAGACCTACTTGGCCACCCAGTGTAGCCAATAAGCCCCAAGGGCGTTCTTTTTTAATTACTTCTGTTACGAATTCAAGACTAATCGGTTCTACATATACGCGGTCTGCAATATCTGTATCAGTCATAATTGTAGCAGGATTGGAGTTAACCAATACTACTTTATAACCTTCTTCACGAAGGGAACGGCATGCTTGTGTACCAGCATAGTCAAACTCTGCAGCTTGGCCGATAATAATTGGACCAGAACCAATTACAAGTACTTTTTTTGCTTCTGTGGTCATATTATTTTCCCTTTCTCATTAAGTCTTCAAATTCATCAAATAAATATAGATTATCAGTAGGTCCTGGGGACGCTTCTGGATGATATTGTACAGAGAAGATAGGTAATTCTTTATGACGCATACCTTCTACAGTGCCATCATTTACACTGCGATGTGTAATTTCTACAAAGTCTGGCAAGGAAGTATCATCTACTGCATAGCCATGATTTTGAGATGTAATATATACGCGGCCTGTACGTAAATCTTGTACTGGATGGTTAGAGCCACGGTGACCAAATTTTAATTTAAATGTTGTACCACCATAGGCTTGAGCCAATACTTGATGGCCCATGCAAATGCCGAAGATAGGCTTTTTACCGAATAATTTCTTTACTTCTTCTACAGCATAGCCAAGATCTTGAGGATCTCCAGGGCCGTTAGATAAGAATACACCATCTGGATTGGCTGCCAATACATCTTCAGCCTTAGCATCTGCAGGGAATACTGTTAGACGACAACCAGCTGCTTCTAAAGAGCGAAGGATATTTTCCTTTACACCATAGTCCATTACAGCTACATGGAACTCTGCATTTTTATCGCCACGCATACCTTGCCATTTTGTAGTTACACGCATAACTTGATCTGTTGGCAAGTCTTGTTTAAATAATTTTTGAATATCTTCCATAGGGTAATCAGAACGTACAAGTACGCCTTTCATTACGCCATGGTTACGAAGTACACGTGTAATAGCACGTGTATCTACATCATAAAGGCAAGGGATGCCGTGTAAACGAAGATACTCGCTAAATAAGCCTTCATTTTGCCAGTTAGATGGGAAATCACACAGTTCTCCTACGATAAAGCCTTTACAATATGGTTTAGGGCCTTGAGTAATAGCATTCAATGTACCATAATTACCGATCAAAGGATATGTTAATGTAATAATTTGATCCGCATAGGATGGATCAGTCAAGATTTCTTGATACCCTGTCATACCTGTGTTAAATACAACTTCGCCTACTGTTGGAGCGCCACCTAATAAGGAACCTTCAAACACGGAACCATCTTCAAGAACTAACTTGCCTTTCATTATAAGACTACGCCCTCCTTCATAACTACTTTGCCATCAACTACTGTGAGTTTGGCCTTACCTGTAACAGTCATACCATCAAATGGGCTGACTTTGCCTTTTGTATAGAATTTATTGCGATCTACTGTCCACTCTTCTGTTGTAGAGAATACAGTAATATCTGCTGGTTTACCAACCTCAAGAACACCTGCATCAAGGCGCATTAATTCAGCTGGACGTGTACTCATATAGTACACAACTTGATCAATACTAAGTTTATCTGGACCATATGCATTAGTAATAACCGCTGCCAAAGATGTTTCGAGACCACTGAAACCATTTGGTGCACAGCAGAACTCATGGTCTTTTTCTTCATACGCATGTGGTGCATGGTCTGTAATAATTGCATCGATTGTGCCATCTTTCAAGCCTTCTAATAATGCTTGGCGATGATCTTCAGATCGAATTGGAGGAGCCATTTTGAACGCTGGGTTATATTCGCGTAAATATTCATCTGTGAAAGATAAATGTTGGCTTGTAACTTCACATGTTACATTAAGACCTTTTGCTTTTGCACGACGAACCATATCCACAGTATTTTTACTACTTACGTGAGCAATATGAATGTGACCACCTGTCATTTCAGACAACAAGATGTCACGAGCAACAGCCAAATCTTCAGCTACTGCAGGACGACCAATAATACCTAATTCATAGGAAACGATACCTTCATGCATATGACCATTTTTAGTCAATGTAATATCTTCTGCATGGTCGATAACCATTTTATTAAACATAGAGGAGTATTCTAAGGCACGACGCATAAACGCAGCATTTTCTACATAGTGACCATCATCGGAGAAGGCTACTACACCAGCTTCTGCCATATCACCCATTTCAGCAAGTTCTTTACCTTCAAGGCCTTTTGATACGGCACCAATAAATTCTACTTTTACAACACCTGTAAGCTCAGCCTGTTTTTGTAAGCCTCTTACAAGAGCAGCATTATCTACAACTGGATTTGTATTAGCCATAGTTACAACACGTGTGAAACCACCAGCAGCAGCAGCTTGTGTACCAGAGTGGAAGTCTTCTTTAGCTTCTTGTCCTGGTTCACGCAAATGTGTGTGAATATCGATAAGACCAGGTGCTACGATAAGACCTGTTGCATCATATACTTCAGCGCCTTCAGCACTTAAGTTTTGACCGATGGCTGCAATTTTACCATCTTTTACGAGAACGTCTGCTACTTCGTTTTGTTTTTTTGCCGGATTAACTACCGTACCATTTTTAATAAGCAAGCTCACTACCGTCACCTCCGATAATAGTTAAGTACAATACAGCCATACGTACAGCTACGCCATTACGTACCTGTTCTTGAATTACGGATTGATCAGAATATGCTACATCTGGTGCAATTTCAAGGCCCCGATTCATAGGACCTGGATGCATTACCATTACATCATCTTTAGCCAATTTCAATACATCATTGTTAATACCAAAGATACGTGCATATTCTCTATTTGTAGGATACAACGCAGAATGAATACGTTCTAATTGAATGCGAAGTACGTTAACCACATCTGCATCAGCCACTGCTTCACGAATATCGTGGTGTACGGTAACACCTAATTTTTCGAGCTCTGGATATACCATAGTACGAGGACCAGCCAAATGTACTTTAGCACCCATTTTTGTAAGGCCATAAATGTTAGATCTTGCTACACGGCTATGCATAATATCGCCTAAGATAACAACTTTTAGACCTTCAATAGATTCTTTTTTCTCCAAAATGGAGTACATATCTAATAACGCTTGTGTTGGATGTTCATGAGCGCCGTCACCAGCATTGATAATAATAGGATCTACTGCTTTTGTGGCATATAGAGGAGCCCCTTCAGCACTATGACGCATTACAATAGCATCTGTGCCCATATAGGATAATGTTAGCAAAGTATCACGGAAGCTTTCACCTTTACCCATGGAAGAACCGCTAGGAGAAAGATTGATAACGTCAGCCCCTAAATATTTGCCGGCCAATTCAAAGGAACTACGGGTACGAGTACTTGGCTCCATAAAGAGGTTAATAATGGATTTCCCCTTTAAAAGTGGAACCTTCTTATCATCAGAAAGAACGATTTTTTTCATTTTCTTTGCCACATTTAAAATCAATTTGATTTCTTCAGGTGACACATTTTGCAAACCCAATAAATGTTTGCCTTTTAGGCTAACTTGTCCCATGATTTCCTCCTAACTCACGTAACAAAAAAGACCTTTTGCCCAGGGCAAAAGGTCAAATAGTTTGCACAAAGAAGCCCTTATGGGGGCGCTTCAACTATATTCCTTTCTCAGCCTCTCTGGACTAAATTAAAAGGTTTTGTACTATGCAATGGTCTCTCGTACCATGGATGCATTTTCTTTATTTATTGTACTGAATCTGCCCTTGAAAGTCAATGTGAAAGCGAAAGTTCATAAGTATTTTAAAAAGAGGACAAGCCCTCAAAAGTGGCTTGTCCTCTCTATACTTCACCAATTGTTTCCTTATAATCAATCTATAATTAGATACAAATAATTTTCATTATTATAAGCTAATATTACTGCCCCATAGGATATAATTTTGGTGGATTTTGATCATCATTTTGTTGACCTTGCTGTGAACTATAAGGAGCTTGACCTTGTTGATCATTAGTCATTGGATTTTGCTGTGCAGATTGTTGATTTGGTTGTGGTTGACGTTGGTCACGACGACGTGTATTTTGAGATGCAGTCGGTCTAGGTTTAGTCAACTCATCAATAGATACAGCATTTGGAATAGTTACACTTGGTGTATCCTCATGTACATCATCGAGTTCACTGAAGGAAGGTCCTGTTTTAGCCGCTTGTGCAGCCTTACGTTCTGCCTCAATTTGTTGACGTGCAAGTTCTGCGCGACGACGAGCATTTTCTTGTTGTTCTTTGACACGTTGAATCGCTTCAGCTCGCTCTTTTGCTTTACGTTCAACTTCGGCTTGTGCAAGAGCTTGCTGACGTGCTTCTTCCGCCTTACGTTCCGCTTCTAAGTGAGCTTGGTAACGTTCTTCAGCAATGCGTTTCGCCTCTGCTGCTTGGCGTTCAGCCTCTGCACGTTCTGCAGCCAATCTAGCTTGCTCTGCCTTACGTGCCTCAGCAGCTATACGTACTTCTTCGGCTTTTCGTGCTTCTTCTGCTCGTCTAGCCTCTTCTATGCGGCGTGCTTCCTCTGCTCTACGAACCTCTTCTGCACGTTTTGCTTCCGCTGCAATTCGAGCTTCCTCGGCCTTACGAAGTTCTTCTGCTCGTTTTGCTTCTGCTGCAATTCGAGCTTCCTCGGCTTTACGCAATTCTTCCTGGCGTTTTGCTTCAGCAGCAACGCGAGCTTCTTCAGCTTTACGAGCCGCTTCAAGTCGTTCTTGCTCAGCCTTGCGTTGTGCCTCAAGTTTAGCTGCTTCTAAGCGACGTGCTTCTTCTGCACGGCGTGCTTCTTCAGCCATACGAGCTTCTTCAGCTTTACGGGCCGCTTCAATTCTTGCCTCTTCAGCCTTACGCGCTTCTTCTGCACGTTTAGCCTCTGCTGCAACACGAGCTTCCTCTGCTTTACGGGCTGCTTCGATTCTTGCCTCCTCAGCCTTTCTCGCTTCTTCTGCACGACGTGCTTCTTCAGCTTTTCTTGCGGCTTCAATACGTTGTGCTTCTAAGGCTGCTTTTGCTTCTGCCGCTTTACGAGCATCTTCTTGACGTTTCGCTTCTAACGCAGCCTGTTCAGCTGCACGTTGTGCTTCTAGTGCTGCTTTTGCTTCGGCTGCTTTACGTGCTTCTTCGGCACGGCGTGCTTCCAATGCTTCTTGTTCCGCTTTTCGTTGTGCTTCTAAACGTGCTTTTGCTTCAGCAGCTAAACGTTCTTCTTCAGCTTTTTTCGCTTCTAAAGCGGCCTTTTCTGCTGCCCGTTGTGCTTCAAAACGTGCCTTAGCTTCAGCGGCTTGTCTAGCTTCTTCTGCCTTTCGTGCTGCTTCAATACGAGCCGCTTCAATTCTGCGTTCTTCTTCAAGACGTTTTGCTTCAGCCACTACACGAGCTTCCTCCGCTTTACGTGCTGCCTCTAAACGATCGGCTTCCGCCTTTCTAGCAGCTTCAATACGCGCCATTTCAGCTTTACGTTCTTCTTCAGCCTTACGAGCTTCAGCTACCTTTCGATCAAGCTCAGCTTTTCTTTCTGCCTCTAAGCGTTTAGCCTCTTCTGCTTGTCGCATTTCCTCAGCCTTTTTCGCTTCTAAGGCCGCTTTGTCTTTAGCAGCTTGCGCCTCTTGAGCAGCCTTCAACTCGGCAGCCTTACGATCAGCTTCAGCTTTCTCAGCCATTTTACGCTCAATTTCAGCATGTTTAGCTTCTGCAGCCTTGCGTGCTATTTCTGCTTTTTCGGCAGCTAATTTAGCTTCTTCCGCTTTTTTACGAGCTAATGCTTCCTCAGCTTCTTTCGCTTTTTTAAGTTGTGCCTCTTTTTTAGCATCAGCAGCTGCTTTATCGCTCAATTTTTTTGTTTCTTCGTGAGCAATTGTTTCTGCCTGTTTTGCAGGAGTCATAGTAGATTTAGATGTATCTACAGTACCCTTATTGCTATCTTTACCATTGATAGGACCTACAGGAATTTGTGTACCACTTTGAGTTGGATGACCCAAACTGTCTGTTACATCTTTTGGCACATTGACCGCAATAGTCTGATGTTTTTGTGGATTTGCAAGAGATTCAGGAATCAATAAGAATCGTATTGGCAAATTAGATGCACCTGCCGGCATGAAGTTTAATGTTAACAAATCGCCTGCATTATAATTACCCATAAGACGGCTATCTAATATAGTACCGTCCCCTAGTGCAGTAATCCCATCAGCACCACCGATATGATAGGTACGCGTATCGGTTTGACCTCTACGGGCACCTTGTTGATGAAGTGCTTTTACCGTAAAGGAACCAGAATAGGGACCACCAAGAGGGTTAAAATACAATCTAAATGGTTCATTACCTTTTGTAGGAATTTTTAAAGTATATGAAACACCATAGTTACCACGGTCACGAACAAATGCTTTATTTTGCATTTCGTCTACACCATTGATAAACATATCTTCACGGTCATTACCGATTTCTACAAAAGCACCACCTAATGCCGTATCAAATGGTGTAGTAACCTCCATATTACGCTTAGACCCAGTATAGGTACCGCGCAACTGAATTTCATCAATAGGTAAATTTTTAGCCCAATGAGATGCATCAATGGCATCCATCCCCATAGGCAACATCATAACACGAGCAAAGATTGGTGCCTCTGTTTTAATATCTACGATACCGGTAAATAATGCATCTTGATATACTGGTGTATTTTCCAAATCACTAAAGATTAATTGGCGCTCTTGTGGCGGAATACTTAGCGAATATAAAGGTCTCGCATTGGGACTTTCATCTAAAGGATTCTCTAGGTCCTTCCGGGATAAATCACGACCAGCAGCGAAATAATCTGGTGTAGCCACAGATTTTAACTGTCTCATCACATGAACAGTATTGGGATACGCCGATTGATTCTCCAATACGATAGCAATCTTATGGGGCTTATCCATTTCATTTACATGGTAAAAATAGATACGACCATTTCCATTAATTGTACCTGCACTAAGCGTACCACCTACTGGTCCTACATATTCAGGGCTATCTGATAGTAGCAATGTATCCGTTTGAGACACCAAACTTGGTGGCAACGGAGAAAACTGAAAATATCCAATTGATTGTAAATCTATATCACGAGCCTCTACATGGCCTGTAAGAGCAGCCATGGCGGCCATCGCTGCGGCTACACAATATTTTGATTTATAAGAAAACATATATTAATACCTCTATATTTCTTCAAGCCCCATAGGGTCATACGTAAGTGCTAATGCTTCGATTTTCTTTAAGCGATGTCCAATACCCGACTTAGATAATTCGCCATCCATCAATTCTTCAAGTTCTTTCAGACTCGCTTCTGGATTGTCCCATCTCAATCTTGCTACAATTCGCAACTTTTCAGGCAACTCATCAATACCAATTTCTCTATCGATAATTCGAATAGCCTTTACCTGGCGTACTGCAGCATCTACAACCTTTTGCAAATTTGCAGTCTCACAGTTTACTTGTCGATTAATTTGATTTCGCACAGTTTTCATTATGCGCACGTTTTCAAATTCCATCAGTGCTGATTGAGCACCCATAATTTGCAAGCAATTCGTTACAGCGTCCCCTTCTTTAAGATATACTACGTACTCTTCCTTACGCTCAGTCAAACCTGCATGAATATGAAATAACCGCAATACATGTATAATTTCCTTTGCAAAATTCTCATTCCCCGTCATAAACTCGAGATGATAGTCGCTTTGTGGCTTATTAACAGAGCCACCGCCTAAAAAAGCCCCCCGTAAAAAAGCACGTCGTGCCTCCATAGATTTAAGCCAACTACGAGGAATTTGTTCAGTTACAGGCCATAAAGCAAGATCTTCTAACGCCTGTCGCCCTTCTATAGATGGCTCTACAGATAAAGTATACATATTTTTCTTGCGCAAATTTAGTCCTTGTCGTACTAATACATTGGTAGGTAATTCATATTGTTTTTTTAATATGCCTAACAAGCGACGAGCTACTGCATTATTTGCAGTAGCCAATCTAATACCAACAGCCCCCTTCATCCCCAGAATGATAGATCCACCCATGCGCAATAAGCAAGACGCTTCAATTTTCATGGCCAAATCTGCATCACTAGAGGATTCATATTGGCATAATTCATTTTTTACATCTTCAGCAAATGACATAGGTATCCCTTCTCATTAATGATCATCTCGTTGGAGATAATATTCTAGGATATGTGGTTCAGTATCTGATTGCATAGCATGCACAATATCCATAATTACTTTACCTAACCGTTCAGGATCATGAACAGCCGGCTTTTTAGGACTTATCAATGTAGCCCGAATCGTACGTATTCCCTTTGCTTGTAGCTTCTTAGTATCTAATGCTACAGGCTCTGAACCTACAGCACTATATTGTTCTACCATTTGAATTGGTAGTGGTCCATCATTAGCAAGTACAGTATCTACAATGCCTTCACCACCATGTGCAATGAGAGCCTCCACATGATCACTTAAGGTATAATCTGTAGTTTCGCCAGGTTGAGTCATAACATTAGCAATGTAAATTTTATTTGCCTTACTAGCGCGTACATGAGATGCAATTTTATCAGTTAACAAATTCGGAATGATACTTGTATATAAGCTACCTGGTCCAAAGATGATAACATCTGCTTCATCGATAGCACGTAACGCAGCACCTTCTGGTTTTGGCTGTGCTGGCTCACTATACATATGGCGAATGCGTTTACCAGAATTAGGAATATTACTTTCACCTTCTACGATAGTACCATCGGTCATCTCCGCTACTAATTTAATGAACTCAGTAGACGACGGAATTACACGACCTCGTACACGCAACAATTTACTAGCCGCTTCAAGCGCTTCCTCCACATCGCCATCATATACTTGAGCAAGTGCTGTGATAAAGAGATTACCAAAGCTATGACCAGATAGCTCATTTTCCCCTTCAAAGCGGTAGCGGAAAAGATTTTCCATAACCCCTTCTTGTTCTGCTAATGCGACCAAGCAGTTTCGTAAGTCACCAGGGGCAATCATTTTAAAATCTTCCCGTAAACGACCTGATGAACCACCATCGTCAGCTACTGTAACAATAGCTGATAAATTAGATGTGTGTGTTTTCAATCCACGCAATAGATTAGACAATCCTGTACCACCGCCGATAACAACGATTTTAGGACCTTTATCAAGTCGTATATTTTGGAAGATAATATCTGATACCTTACTATCAGGATTAGGCAATACAGCACGAATAATCGTTTTAATAACCTTACTAGTACCAATTAGCATTAGAACAGCGCCAATCGATAATATAACTGCACCCACAGCAATGAGCACATTATAATTGTAAAAGCCCGTCATATTATAAGAAAAGGCCAGTACAACATCTTCAAGAACGGCAAGCCATTGATAGTTAAACATCAATGATATGCCAATGATTAAAAGACCTACACCACAACTAAATAGGGCAAGCCAACGTTTTATATTTAGGCCCGGTATAAGCCACCGAAACCATCTTTTTCGCAACATAAGAACCCCTATCTAGTTACCAAGTGTTTTAATTTCATGAGGATTATAATCTTCTTCTACATTATTTTTCATCATATCTCGATGTTCTACAGAAACACGATACCCCTTTTCTAATAGATGGGAATATAATGCTTCTGCCATAGCCACAGATCGATGCATACCACCTGTACAGCCTACAGCAACGATAAATTGAGACTTCCCTTCTTGTTCATAATTAGGCACAAGAAAATCAATAGTATCAAAATAACGGTTTTTAAATTCCTCTGTAACTTCAAAGGAATGAATATATTCATTTACAGCTTTCACACGACCTGTTTTATGACGGAAATCTGGAATGTAGAATGGATTTGGTAAGAATCGAACATCCCAAACCATATCCGCATCCAATGGTAATCCATATTTAAAGCCAAAGCTTACAACTGTAATAGACATGCCATGGCCTTCATCAACTTGAGTAAATCGTGTTTTTAAATACTCTTTAAGGCTCGCAGTTTTCATATTCGTTGTATCAATAATGAAGTCTGCTTTATGTCGTACAGAATTTAATATCTGACGTTCTTCTTTCAAACCTGTAGTGATCATCCCATCTGGAGCCAGTGGATGGCTGCGACGACTTTCTTTATATCGTCTAATTAACGTCTCATCTGTAGCATCCATAAAGACAATTTCATAATCTACCTTCATTTCTCTTAATGTTTCAAGAGATGATGAAAGAGCTTCAAAGAATTCACCACCGCGAATATCTACGACTAAAGCTACACGGTTTGTACGTTCTCCACCTTGTCGACAAATTTCACTTAGCTTAGGAATAAGTACAGGAGGAATATTATCAATACATAGATAGCCCATATCCTCTAATGCTTGTAGAACTTGAGTTTTGCCGGCACCAGACATGCCTGTAACAATTAATAAACGAAATGCTTCCATAGTTTTACTCCATTATAAAAGATTCTTTTCTATCCAGTGAGCTACACCATCTTCATTATGATGACCACATAATTCATTAGCCACAGATTTTACATGTTCTGTTGCATTTGAAACAGCTACCGAATATCCCGTTTCACTTAACATAGAAATATCGTTATCTGCATTTCCAAAGGAAACTATATTTTCAAGGCTAAGATTATTATCTAGAGCTAATTGAGCTAATGCACGCCCTTTTGATACATTCGGTGCAGTGATTTCGAGGAAATCTCGTTGACTACGCACTAATGTAACACGATTACCAACTAATGGGGTCAAGATATCAATAATTCTATCGATTCCTTCCTCTGTATCGATAGCAATGAGCTTATTAGGTTCTGAAGAAAGTGTATAAATTGTATCACCTAAAAACTCAGCTACAGCCCCTGTTTGCTGTTCATAACGATCAGATTGCCAATTTTTATGATGACACAGTAAATGATCATCTACATACGATTGTATATGCCAACTATATTGTTGTCCGAGTTGAAAAACACGATGTACTACATCTATAGGAACAGTTTGTTCAAATAGCTTATATCCCGTTTCTAACTCCTGGATTAAACCACCAGAGAACAATATCATAGGAACATTGCCAAGTTGTAATGCTAATCCAATTGGTTTTGCCGTTTGATACATGCGTCCAGTAGCAATTGTTATACCAATTCCCTTTTGCTGTAAGCGATGCAATACATCAACCGTATACGAAGAAACTGTATTATCACTTCGAACTAACGTCTCATCACAATCGATGGCTACCATTTTTATATGAGAAAAAGAAGGATCCATTCTTACCTCCTTCACAAGAAAATCTAATACTCTTTATTATACCATTTATAATACTTTTATAGATAGAAATATACAGTAATCCTCTATCAAAAATATTTTACACCTCCCAGTAATAAAGCTAATAAATGATCAAATTAAAGATAAGTATAATTTGTATATAAATCGATCTATAATTATCAAAATTGCATAATAAAAGGCATTCTATATCAATTTGTTATAGAATTTTATATATTAACCATAAAAAAAGAGACTCCCGAAGGAGTCCCTTTTATATGGTTAACTATCAAATTAGAATTTGTAGTTAAGGTCTGCACGGTAGAAGTCGTTAAGATCAGCACCGTCTTGAGTTTTCCAGTCGAAACCGTAGTTAGCGGACAAGCCAACGTTGTTTTGCAATGCATAGTTAACGGAAGCCATCCAACCTTTAGCATCTGTAGTGTAGATGTGGTTGTAAGTAGTATCAACGATAGGAGCGTTAGCTTTAGCGTTGAAGTATTGGCCTTTAACATCCCAAGAACCTTTTTTAGCGATGTTGTAGTCGCCAAAGCCAAGACCTGCAGTCCAAGCTTGAGATTCATCAACGTGGGAGTCTTTCAACCATTCGCCACCAACCCAAACTTTGTCGAAGTTAGCATCAGCGTTGAAGCCATAGATATTTTTATAACCATTAGTGCTGTCTTGGTTAACACGATCGTAGAAGCCACCAACTGTAGTGTGTTTACCTACTTTACCGTTCAAGCCAAGGTAAGTATTAGTTACGTTAGCATCTTTAGTTAATTTGTTAGTAGTTGCACCAGCGATTTTGCCATTGTCACCGGATACCATATAACCGTAAGCTGCTTGGAAGTTAACTTTGTCGTTACCAGCATTGAATTGAGCACCGTCGAAAGTACCATCAAATGCTAAACCACCACCGATAACTTGGCCGAAACGACCAGCTTTAACGGATACGCGTTCACCGAATTTGTGGTTTACATAAGCGCGGTCGATTGTAGCGTTTGCATTACCACCATTTTCAGAGTTACCTAATTCGAAGTTGCCAGAAGTCAAACGAACTACAGCGTCAGTGCGATCGTTTACTTTTGCATTGAATTGTACACGTGCACGAGCGTCGAATTTGGATTTATCATGTTCAGCATCTTTGTAACGAAGACGAGCATCACCAGTAACTTTTACGTTACCTACGCGGTCTTCCAAGCGAGCTACACGAACGCCCAAGTTGTTCAATTCGTTGGAGAATTCATCAGCCAAACGGTTGATCATAGCTTGTTGTTCAGCGTTAGCGCGGTCTTGGTTAGCCATAGCTTTAGCTACCATTTGAGCCATTTCGTAACGAGTGATGTTGTTTTGGCCTTTGAAAGTGCCATCTGGGTAACCGTTAACGATACCAGCGTTTGCCAATTGGGAAACTGCTTGGTATGCCCAAGAATCTGGAGTTACGTCGGAGAATGGGTTAGCTGCGAATGCAGTAGTTACACCCAAAACTGCTGTTGCTGCGAAGATTGCTGCGAATTGTTTTTTCATAGTTGAATTCCTTCTTTCTGAAAAAAATAGAAATATAAAATGTTACAAGTCATAACATTCACATTCTACTCTGTTATTCAGATTAAGAATTTCTGGGAGTGTCCACGTTTCCTCGCCACATTCTACATCGAAGTTCTTCGTTTCATGTGTTTGTTACTTCTTGTAGGGTGATATTAGCATAACCAAATTTTCGTGTAAACCCTTTTTTCTCAATTACATTCTCATTATAAAAATTTTATATTTTAAAATGCTCTCAAATTTAGATATTATCTGCTTTTATAAGATCTATTTTTTTTCACTAAAAATATAAATTTTATCCATTTTTATATATAATGAGATTAATTCTCATACATGTTATTAAGTTATACTAATCAATTAATCATTCATTAATTAGCGATTAGCAATTTATTGTATAAATGGTTCATAAATACCTCATACAATATATTGTGTAATAGATCCATATATGTACTAGTCAAATTAATTTTTAAATTTTATTATATATTGATTTATTTTACTATATATATACTATTATATACAAAAGAAAATATTATTATTTATATACAACAAAAAAAGACTTCCGAAGAAGTCTTTTTTTTGTTTGTGAGGGAATTAGAATTTGTAGTTTAATTCTGCACGGTAGAAATCGGAAAGATCGTTACCTTTTTGGTCTTTAGAGTTGAAACCATAACCAGCAGATAAGCCTACATTATCTTGTACTGCATAGTTTACGCTAGCCATGTAACCTTTGTAACCATTAGAAGTATTTGTTAAGTCATATGCTTGATCCCAAGTAGAGCTTACGATAGGAGCATTAGCTTTTTGGTTAAAGTATTGACCTTTCACATCCCATGTACCTTTTTTAGCGATGTCGTAATTACCATAACCAACACCTGCTGTCCAAGCTTGGGAGTCATTTACGTTGGAAGCTTTTAACCATTCACCACCAACCCAAACTTTATCTTTACGGAAATCTGCATTGAAGCCGTATACATTTTGGCTATCAGAGTTTACTGTGGAACCATTATGGTTCAAGTTACCGCTAGACAATTTAGAGTAGAAACCACCAACTGTGGATTCTTGACCAACTTTCCCTTTAACACCTACATAAGCTACGGAAGGGTTATCGGATTTGGAATTACCATCAGCAGCACCTGCCATCATGTAACCATAAGCACCTTGTACTTGAACTTTATCATTACCTACGTTCAATTGAGCACCATCAAATGTATCATCGTACATTAAACCGCCACCAATTGTTTGTTGGAAACGACCACCTTTAGCAGATACGCTATTACCAAATTTGTGATCTACATAAGCACGATCGATTGTCGCATCAGCACCTTTTGTGGAGTCACCGAATTCGTAATTACCTTTTACACGAACAACAGCTTCAGTTTTATCATTTACTTTACCATTGAATTGAACACGTGCACGGCCATCTGTTAAGGATTTGCTGTTTGTTTTATAAACGCCTTTATCTTCAGAACCTTGGTAACGGATACGAGCATCACCAGTAACTTTTACATTACCTACGCGATCTTCCAAACGAGATACGCGTACGCCCAAGCTGTTCAACTCGTTGGAGAATTCATCTGCTAAGCGGTTAATCATTGCTTGTTGTTCTGCATTAGCACGATCTTGGTTAGCCATTGCTTTAGCTACCATTTGAGCCATTTCATAACGAGTGATATTGTTTTGGCCTTTGAAAGTACCATCTGGGTAACCATTAACGATACCAGATTGTGCTAATTGAGATACTGCTTGATATGCCCAGCTATCTGGAGTTACATCGGAGAATGGGTTTGCAGCGAATGCTGTTGTTACACCTAATACTGCTGTTGCTGCAAAAATTGTTGCGAATTGTTTTTTCATAATGAATTCCTTCTTTCTTATAAATAAGAATTTATAGTATCAGAAGACATTCACTGTATAAGTGGTATAACTATGAAAGATATATTAGGAGTGTCCACGTTTCCTCGACTATATTATCTATCACAGCGTCACCTCTTTATTAGTGGTGCCTTACTGTGATTAGAATATATCACCGTCCAAATTTTTTGTAAAGCATTTTATACAACTTAATTTGATGAAATTTCTTTCATGAATAAAAATAAACCTATAAACATAGATTTTTACTGCATTTTTCAAAATTAAATTTTGCGCAATTTCATTTTATTTATCTAAAATTCATGTATTTTAGATAATAAACCTACAACTTTTAATTATTAAAAATAATGAATATCATATTATTTAATATTTAATACTAATATATAGGCCTAAAATATAATTATATTCCTCTTTTCTATTATTAATACCTTTATTTTGTCTCTCTAATTTCTATTAGTAATAACCTTATCAATGCCATTCATCATATATTATCTCTTAAAATATGTAATTAATAATATTAAGCTATAAATACCCCATTATTTAAATACAAAAAGCCTCTCTATAGTAATTACTACTATAGAGAGGCTTTTAGAAGCATTAAATTGCATAGGATACAAAACCTAGGACGTGATCAACTGGAACAGGGCCAATGAAACGACTATCACTAGAATGATTTCGGTTATCCCCCATCACAAATACATGACCTTCTGGAACAGTAACCGGTGTAGAACGTGTATAATTCATTATTGTATCTTTAGTATATGGTTCTTGTAATTGTTCACCATTACGCCATACATGACCATCTTTAAACTCTAATACATCACCAGGACGACCGATAACGCGCTTAACCCATACATCATTAGTTTGAGCAGCTTTATTAAAAACTGATGCATAGTTCATCAATGGTTCTTCTACATCATCTACCCAAGTACGTGCGCGATTAACACGACTATCAATGATTACAATTTGACCATAATTTGGCATTTCATTCATAATATGATGCCATTTCGTTACAATTAAATATTGGCCATTGTGTAATGTATCCTCCATTGATTCACCAGATACACGTGTTGGTTGAATCAAGAAAATATGAATTACCATGGCAATAATTAATGCCAATACAATGGCATAAATCCAATCTAATATTTCTTTTACTATTTTATTACTCATATTAACCCCTTAATGACCGTTCTTTGTAAATCTACCACCAAATACATCATGTACATCTTGAATCGTAATAAATGCCGATGGATCTACTTCATAAACAGTATTTTTTAACCTCATAATTTCAAGTCTTGTTACTACAGAATATAAAACATGCTTAGGTTGCTTTAAATAGCCCCCTTCACCATACATAATTGTAACACCACGATTAAGGTTCGCATTTAATGCATCTGCAAGATTCTTAGAGTTCTCTGCATCTGTAATAATCATTACCCCTTTAGATTCATCAAGGCCTGTAATTGTAATATCGATCATCTTATAAGCAATGAAATAAGCGATTAAGGAATACATAGCACTATTCCAACTATATACAAAACCTGCGGCACCAAGAATAATGAGATTCATGGCCATTACGATTTCACCAACGGAGAAAGTGGAACGTCTATCAAAGATGATTGCCACAATTTCAGAGCCATCTAAAGAACCACCATTACGTATTATGAGGCCTACCCCAATACCTAAAATGATACCACCAAAGATAGAACCTAAGAATGGATCTGTTGTGATAGGTGTAAAATCATGAGCAAAGGTAGAGAAAATTGCCATCCATACGATAGAAAATAGTGTAGAGAAAGTAAAGTTTTTGCCATTAGCTCTATAGCCAATATATAAGAAAGGCAAGTTAAAGAGTACGACGAAAATACTAAAAGAAATTCCGGAAAGCTCTGCAGCCATCAAGGAAATACCAACTACACCACCATCGATGATACTATTCGGTACTAAAAATAAATCTAAGCCTATAGTATAAATTAGAGCCCCTAAGATCATCATTAAGCAACGCATAATAAAATTTGACCACTTATGCGTTGAAGCTTCATTTTTCATGCACTTCTCCTTTACCGTACAACTGCTCCATAGCATGTAGTCTCTTTTCTTCCAACTCACTAGAGTCCATCATATCACTTTGTATATCATTAGCAGTTTGGTTTAACTGTTTTGTATAACGTAAACCAATAACAAAAGCAGTCAAATCATCTACAGGCTCTGGTGGAAATTGCATAGATGTAGGGATAATCTTACGCCACCCTGTAGGTGAATTATATTGCCAATATAATTTTCGAGCTTCCTCAGTACTATGCGATTCATCAATTAAACTAGTAGTAATTCTGTGATTTCGTCCAATTTGTTGGAGAGATGGATATAAATATTTATGATTTGTACCATTTCCACATACCATATGAACAATACCATAATATTCAGTTAATATACGTTCAATTTCACCATTGAACTGTTTTGTCATAATAATTTTACGACATACCATAGTACCAGAAGGTGTCACAATTGCTACACCTGTTTTTTCATTGCCTGGATCTACAGCCAAAATGTACGTAGTATCAGTCATATTACTATCCTCATTTCTAATACAGCATTTATATTTTAACACAAAACGAAGGTCTTATGTAAAAATTTACATAAGACCTTCGTTTAAAGTATATAAACCAAATTACTATTCAATTTAATAAGCTGGCATTTTAGCCTTATCATTAAAAACAGGCATTTGAGTAATACGTAACTTAAGATGTACAGGACCAGATGAATATGTATCACCATCAACATACGCTTCCACATGAACCTTGCCATGTATTGTAGCAATACGACGAATAGCCGTAAACAAATCATCCCCTGGTATCGTTCCGATATCACCAGATAAGGAGTCTGGAATAATACCTTTCTCTCTTGCCTTTTCATTTACTTGCTTTAAGAATTGAAGCATAGCAGATTGAGCGTTAGGTCCACCATCCATTAGAGCAGAATGAATTACTTCCCCATTTTTATAAATAAATTGTTGTGGGTAAACTTGGATAACTGCTACCGCTGGTTCACCAGCAATAATATTTCCAGCAGCAACCACTTGAACCACCATTGGAGTCTTTGCACTATTAAGCTTTTGTGTAGCTACCTCAATATTCTGACGATCTACATATACAACAGCCTGACCTTGATCTTCTATACCAAGACGACGTAATACCAATTTATTTGTATCATCAATAATATTTTTGATGGCTGCATTGCTATCTTCTTCACTTAAACCAGGTCGAACAACAGCTTGCGCCAATAATTGATCAACTTGGAAAAGAATTGTACCTTCACGCAAATGAATAATGCCATTTTGCAACTGTTCCTGCGTTGTCTGTAAATCCTTAATATGAGCTTCCATCTTGGCTCTTGTAGCCTCTAAATCAGCTAACTTTTTAGATACTTCATCATATGAGGCTTGAAGTGTTGCTAACTCAGCTGCAGTCGCATCTTTAGCAGCTTGCGCACTAGCTAATTCCGCTTTTGTTGCTTCAACCTCACTGCGAATTTGCTCTATTTCAGCCATGCGTTCTGCTAATTCTTGCTTATTTTGCTCAAGCAATGCTTGACCACGAATAAGCTCTTGCGTCTTAGCAGCCACCTCATCATTGAGTTGCTTCATATCTGCTCGCAACTGATCCATCCCAAAGAGTGCTGTTCTTACACTTTGAGAGGTAATAGTTAATACCCCTACTGTAGCAGCTGCAACTAATAAACCTGTTACGATAGTAACAATAATCGATGTATGCTTAGGCCTTAATCCAAAGAGGGACATGCGACGCTTACCAACTTTGGTGCCTAACTTATCCCCCATGTAGGCAATAAGTCCACCCATAAGGGCGATAATAATTAATATTTTAACACCTACTAACATCGAGTCCCTCCTTTCCTAAGATTACACAATTATTTTGTTCAAAAATACGATATTTCGTAAGTCAAATTTATTTCTTTATACGCTAAGTTACTTGGATACACGCCAATTTAAATATAAACCGGCAATGATACCTAATGTATCTGGAATTAATGCGGCAAATACAGTCGGCAATGCACCACCTTTACCTAATGCACCAGCAAATGTCATCACACCATAGTAGATAAAGATGATTAAAATACTGATACCAAAGCCAATAGATGAGCTAGAGCGTTGTTTTTGAAGGCCTAATGGAGCACCTACAAGAGCAAATACAAAGCTAGCTAATGGAATTGTAAAACGTTGGTACATTTCCATTTCTAGTTTATTTGCATTCGTATACGCCGCCTTATACGCTTTAATTTGATGACGTAATTCTTTGATTGTTAATTCTTCTGGTTTACGTTGATCTTGTTGAATATCCTTTGGTGCAGATTTAATTGGCAAGGATTGCTCCTTGAACTTCATAGTCCGCTCTACACCGTCTCCAGCAGATAGATCATAGATAATACCATTTTGCATTACCCAATACTGACCATTCCAGATAGCAGTGTCAGCATTTTCAACTTGTTGCAATTTGCCGCCTTCTCCAAACTGTTGCACCGTAATCATAGACAACTGTTTAGTCTCAGCATTGTAGCTCTTCGCATACATTAATGTACCTAACTCTTCACCATTCATCGATTTCAACACAATGTGATTTTGTGTTTGAGGCGTTGCATTTTTCATGATTTCTTCTCGTACAATAGTTTGATACATATGATTTGTACGAGGTACCACAAATTCATTAAATGCTACCGCTCCAATAGAAATCAAAAGAGCAATGATATATACAGGCATCGCCAAACGCAAGAAGCTAAGGCCACCGGCACGCATAACTACGATTTCACTAGTGCTACTCAAACGGCTAAAAGTCATAAGAGAAGCCAAAAGCACTGACATAGGGAATGTTAAGATAACGATACTAGGTAAAGCCAATACAAAGGCTTTCATAACAAGCAACAATGGCGCCCCATATTCAGTAATGTATTGTGCAATTCTAAATAATGTACCTGTACCAATAAAAATACTGGTAAAAGCAAATACCCCAAATAGGAATGGGCCTACGAAAGCTTTTAAAATATATTTATCTAATAATCTCATAGTCCCTCCTATAATTTAAAGTTATCCCCTAAGTAATGTTCGCGAGCGATTGGATCGTTTGCGATTTCATCAGGGGTACCCTCTAGGAGGATTTTGCCACTACTCAAAATATAAGCTTTATCTACAATCCCCAATGTTTCACGTACATTGTGGTCCGTAATCAAAATACCTATACCTCGATTTTTTACATGTAAGATAATTTGTTGAATGTCCGCTACTGCAATTGGATCGACACCAGCAAAGGGTTCGTCCAAAAGGATGAAGTTAGGTTCTAGTGCAAGACAACGAGCAATTTCTACACGACGACGTTCACCACCAGATAATTGCATCCCCATGCGATCGCGTACATGACCGATATGGAATTCTTCAATTAACGACTCCACAATTGCTTCAATCTCATCAGGTGTTTTCGTCGTAGTCTGTAACATAGCACGAATATTGTCCTCTACAGACATAGATCTAAAGATTGATGCCTCTTGTGGTAGGTATCCAATACCTTCAGCAGCCCGTTTATACATAGGAATATTGGTAATATCCTTGCCATCAACGGTAATGATGCCCGAGCTTGGTCTTTCAATACCTACAATCATATAAAATGACGTAGTTTTACCGGCCCCATTAGGACCTAATAGACCTACAACTTGCCCTTTATCAACGCGTAGACTTACCCCATCCACTACGTTTCTCCCGCTAAAGGTTTTAACTAAGTTTTTGGTTTCTATATACATATACTATCCTTATTTATTCGGAACAATGATGAGTGTACTACGGCCACCTAATGTTTCAGCAGAATCATCAGCTAGACGAATTCTAAGCTCTGGTGCATTGAGCACATTGCCGTTTTGAACGGCATGAGCAGAGCCAGATAAGAGTACAACACCATCATTTTGGTTTGGTGTTTGTGTGTATGTAGCTCGATCTGCAGAGCCAGATACGTTTCGCTCTGGGTTAGAGAATGTTACATCCCCTTGTGCCACTGCACGAATTTCTTTTAGCCAACCTTCTACTTGATTACCTGTCAATGTAGTACCTTCTGCAATCAAGCGAGCGTTACCAGATACAAGGCCATATTCTGTATCTGTATTGTATTCAACTTTATCACCGAAAATTTGACGATCACTACGTTGTAAATGAACACCACCATCAGCAATGAACTTATTGTTATTGTAGCTATGCACTGATTGAGCAGACATAGCCATATCAGAACCAATCATGGATACGCCACCATCAAGGTTTGCTTCTTGAGTTTTTGTGTTGTACCAACCATTAGCACCAGTCATTGTTTTATCAGCTTGTGTAATTACCACATTACCATTTGCATCAGCACGCCCTGTATTGCCATCATAAGATAATGTATCCGCGCTAATAGTCAAAGGATCATTTGCGGCCCAAGCTGTAACAGATGCAGTCATAAGCATAGCTAAGATAGCCATACCAATCTGTTTTTTCTTATTCATTATATTTCCTCGCATTACTTCTTCGTTAACTTCGCATTACCAATAGCTTTAATTTTCTTCAAGGACATGTTGCCTTCAAGTTTATCACCAGTTAATGTTATATCTTTACTGTTATAAGTAAAAGCAGATTTAGATGTCAACGTTTTTGTTTTATTATCAAAATGAAGTGCATCGGTTTTAAACTCAGCACCATCAGTATTAGTGGCGGTAACGCCTTGATCAATATCGAGGGAATTACGATCGCCTGTCAATACGGCATGAGGTGCTGTAATTGTTGTCGTAACATCATCTTGATAGAAAAGACCTTTTAAATTAGTCAGGACAATAGCTTTTGTACGTGGGTCATATTCAATCTTTTCAGCTGATAAAGCCCACACTAGCTTGCCATCTTTTTCCTCTTGTAAGTCAGCTCCTTGGAAGTTAACAAGTTGTCCATTCTGATTTTGAGTGGTACTAACATCACCAGAGTCTTTCATAATATATACGATAAGACCAATCAGAGCCAACACTATAGCGGCCACAATGGCAATTAATTTTTTATTGTTTTTCATGTGCCCTCTCCCGTGCAGCTACCTTCTTATCATAATCAATAATTTGATCCATCTTAGTCATCCAACGATGTTGGAACCATAGCCACTCATCTGGATGTTCCTTAATAAATTCTTCCGTAACGCGTACACATTCTTCAGTCAAACGGTACATATCTACATCTTCATCACCTGTATCAACATAATGTAAGGCTGGTAAAATATGTACAATATGACCACCTTCAGGCTTACGAGATGCAAAAATTGGAACTACTGGAGAGCCAAATTTTTTTGCAAATGTAGCTGGTCCTATGACCGCTGAAGAGTCCTGCCCCAAAAACGGAACAGGTAAACCATTAATATAACCATCTTGGTCAGCTAAAAAACCAAGTAATTTTTTCTTTTTTAATGCTTTAGCAGCAGAAACGATTTCGTTCCCACCACTTGCAAATACATCAAGTCCTACCATCTCACGATACTCATTCATAAGACGTGTAAATTGAGCATTTGGTTGTTTCTTAACAATTGTAGTAGATGGGTATCCATGAGCCGCCATAGCAGCGCCCATCCATTCCCAATTCCCTACATGTCCAGTAAGAACAATAACACCTTTATCTTCTGCGATGGCTTCTTCTAAATATTCGACACCACGCATTTCAATATGTTCATCGATAAAGGATTTTGTAAGGTTTGGCATGTACAATACTTCCATAACACTACGGCCAAGGTTTTTGAACAACTTATCAATGAGTTGTTCTGCCTCTTGATCATTCATGTTCATGCCAATTTTGATATTTTTAATACCTCTAAGTTTTTGCTTCTTCGCTATGAGACCATATACTGGCCCTAAACTAGCGCCTATGAGCAAAATGAGCTTGTATGGCAGTCGGCAAACAAGCCAGCTAATACCTTTAACTAAATGGTATTGCCATTCGTTATTCATTCTGCCCACCTCCTTATTGTCCATGAGCATGGGCCTCTCGTGCATAATCTGCTACAACAGTTTCCCATAGTCCTTGTTTCTTCAAGATATATTCTACAGCCTCTCTAACGGCACCGTGGCCTCCATTGACGGTAGATATAAATTTAGCTAATTGTTTGACCTCCGGTACCGCATTATTGGGTGCCATCGGTAGTCCTACAATTTGAAGAGCCCCTAAATCATTTAAGTCATCCCCCATATAGGCAATTTCCTCTAAATTGATTTGATGCTCTTTACAAAGATTTCTTAATGCTTCTGTTTTATTGGCATGCCCCATAAGCAGTGCATCAAAATGAAGCTCTTTAGCACGTCGCTCTACCATAGGAGATATCCGTGCTGTAATGATTGCAAGCTTAAGTCCTGCTTTTCGAGCTGCCGTTAATCCTAGGCCATCTTTCACAGAAAAAGACTTAAGCTCTTCTCCACTCGATGTATAGATTAGAGTTCCATCAGATAGTACGCCATCAACATCAAGAACAATCCATTGAATATTCATTATACAATGCCTCTACGCAATAAATCCGTAATATGAACAATGCCTAGACATTTATTATCTGTATCTACAACTGGTAATACAGTAATAGGGCGCGGTTGATTTTTCTCCATTAAATGAAGAGCTTCCGCCGCTAATTTATCCTTTGTAATCGTACGAGGCATAGATGTCATCATATCCTCTACAGGCCATTCTAGGAAATTACTGCCAGAATCTAGACCACGACGAACATCCCCATCAGTAACAAGGCCTAACAAATGACCTTCTTCATCAATAACATTGGTCGCTCCCAATCCTTTTTCTGTCATCACAAAGAGAGCATCTCGAACGGTTGCACCTTTGAATACCGTTGGATTATCTTCACCACCATGCATAATGTTTTCTACGGTCAACAATAATTTGCGACCAAGAGAACCACCCGGATGAAATACGGCAAAGTTTTCCGGTGTAAAGTGATGGCGTTCTAATAAGCAAACTGCTAATGCATCACCAAGTGCCAATGCAACTGTAGTACTTGTAGTCGGCGCCAATCCTAATGGGCAAGCTTCACGTTCTACTTCAGCTAGTAATACAATATCAGAATTCTTAGCTAGTGTAGACTCTGGTTTCCCTACAACGCAGATTAATTTAGCACCAATGCGACGTAAGGATGGCAAGATACTGATGATTTCGCCTGTTTCACCACTATTGGAGAATGCTAATACTACATCATCTTCTGTAATCATACCTAGATCGCCATGCACACCTTCACCAGGATGCATGAAAAGTGCTGGTGTACCAGTACTAGCCAAAGTAGCCGCAATTTTACGACCAATATGGCCAGATTTACCCATCCCTGTACATACTACACGGCCCTTACAAGCCAAAATCATATTTACAGCATTTACAAAATTGTGATCCAAACGAGAACTTAATTCTTCAATAGCACGTGCTTCCTCATGAAGCACCTGTGCCGCTTGTTCTAAAATAGTCACAAATAACCGCCCCTAACCTTTTACGATTTTATCAATAGCTACTAAATCTTTTAGCAAAGCTTCAAAATTATCTAAGTATAACATGTTTGGTCCATCGGATAATGCTTCCTCTGGATTATCATGTACTTCAAAGAACAGACCATCTACACCACTGGCAACAGCAGCGCGAGCCAAGTTTGGTACGAACTCGCGATTACCACTGGATTTTGTACCTGCACCACCTGGTAATTGAACACTATGTGTAGCATCAAAGACTACAGGATAGTCAAAGGAACGCATAATAGGGAAAGATCTCATATCCACAACGAGATTATTATAGCCAAAGCTAAATCCACGTTCTGTAAGCATAAGATTTTCATTGCCTGTTTCTTTCATTTTATTTAGGACATTTTCCATATCCTTAGGTGCCATAAATTGACCTTTTTTTACATTTACGCATTTACCAGTTTTAGCGGCGCCGTATACAAGGTCAGTTTGACGACATAAGAATGCTGGAATTTGTAAAACATCCAATACTTCTGCAGCCGGTTCAATTTGTTCAATGGAGTGAATATCACTTACCACCGGTACATTGAGTTCCTTTTTAATAGAAGCAAGGATTTTTAGACCTTCTTCAAGGCCAGGTCCGCGGAAAGAGCCGTAGCTAGAGCGATTGGCCTTATCAAAAGAAGCTTTGAAGATATATGGAATACCTAAGCGTTCACAAATTTCTTTTGCGCGTTTACCAATAGCCAATGTGCGATCATAATCTTCAATAACACATGGCCCAGCAAGGACAAAAAGACCTTTGCCGCCACCAACTGTAATATCTTTAATTTGAACTGTTTTCATTTATTTCTCCTTTTGCTCGTAGATTGCATTTACACGAGCTAAGTCTTCCGGTGTATCAACACCGATAAATCGTTTATCTGTAAGAATAACACGAATAGTATAGCCATTTTCAAGAGCGCGCAATTGCTCTAATGATTCTGTTTGCTCTGCTGGTGTTGGTTCCATCTTTGCATAATTTAGCAAGAAATCTCTACGATATGCATAGATACCAATATGTTTTAGTGGAGCACGTACAAAATCATGACGTGGATACGGGATTAAGGACCGAGAAAAATACATCGCATCATTGCGATTATTTAAAATAACCTTTACTGCAGATGGCTCATCGTATTCATCCTCTAATAAAGGAGTCGCAACAGTTGCCATCTGTAAGTTTGGATCTTCTTCAAAAAGTTGGGCCAAGTTATCAATGAGCTTTGGCTCAATCATAGGTTCATCACCTTGAACATTAATAATGACATCTAAGTCTGTATAATGACTAGCAACCTCTGCTAATCGGTCAGTTCCAGTAGGGTGATTAGGATCTGTCATCATAACAGCTCCCCCAAAGTTTTGAACTGCAGAATAAACACGGTCATCATCTGTAGCAACAATAGTACATTCTGTTTTTGTCGCTTGTGATACCCTTGCATAAACCCGTTCAATCATTGGTTTGCCCGCAATATCCGCTAATGGTTTCCCTGGTAATCTTGTAGAACCATAACGAGCAGGAATAACGCATCCAAACTTCACAATAAAACCCCATTTCTGTCATTCGTGTATCTTATTATTATACACTAAATCTCTAAATTTTCTATGAATTCTTGCTTTTCAGCGACAAATTCAATTCCAATAGATAGCACTAGAATCGGTATTTTTAAGTCTTCAATTGCATGCAATTGACTTAACTTCACCGCATCTTTTTCAGTGATACAAATAGCATCCGCTTGATGAGCAAATGCCTCTTTCCAAATATCTACAACATCATCATTTTCAAAATTATGATGATCACCAAAAGGCATTGTATGAACAACATTGTACCCAATGTCTGTCATCGTTTGTGTAAAGGATTGAGGATTCCCAATACCACTAACAGCCATAATACGATGCTCTTGATATGCATCGATAGAAGAACCAGGTTCTCCATTAGCCCACTCTTCTAAGGTATACATACATTGAGGCTTGTGGATTGTTTCATATACAGGTGTATTAGGTAACATATGCGCTAAACGCTTACGAATTCCGGAAACAACACCAGGCGCCACTTGATCAACCTTTGTGAGAACAATAATATTAGCTCGCTCTAACCCACTAAGAGGCTCGCGCAATAAACCGCGAGGCAATACATGGTCATAACCAAATGGATTAGATGCATCAATAAGAACGATATCAATATCTCGAGCTAATGCACGATGTTGAAAACCATCATCCATAACAAGACAGTCTGCACCGAGTTCATTAATAGCAATTTCTGCTGATATAGCCCGTTCGCGGCCGATAATTACATTAGATTTTTGCAATACTTTAGCCAATAGCCATGCTTCATCACCACTGATAGATGGCTCTACTAACATCGTACCGTCTTTGGAAATAATGATATTTTTCTTATTGTCCTCAGCTCGATAGCCACGGCTAAGCACGGTAGGATGAAGTCCTTTTCGGGCGAGTACATCACATATAAATCTCACCATTGGCGTTTTGCCAGTACCACCGGCAGTAATATTACCAACACTGATAACAGGCACGGTAACTTTAGTAACACCTTTGCCCGCATCAAAGCGAGCATTTCGTATGGATACAGCCTTTTCGTAACCTTTACTTAGAAAGCCCAAGCTAGAACGAGCCATATCACCTAATATGGATTGATTTTCACCACTAACAATGGATTTGAATAATGCTTCCCCGCTCATAGGTGACTCCTCCTATTATGTAATCATAGATGAATATAATAAATCATATCGATCTTATGGAACAATATGGTGTTTTTTAAAGAGTTGACGTAACTCTTGTGTATTACGTTGTGTTGCACCGCGATTTTCACGGATAATATCAAGACAATTTTGTCCCATTTCCGTTGCCAAATCTTTGTCTTTACATAAGCGCAATACCATAGCGGTTAACTCTTTGCCATTCTTAACTTGTTCACAAGCATGACGAGAGTTCAATAATGCGAAAATCTCTTTGAAATTAAACATATATGGCCCTACAAGAATTGGTTTACCATGTGCTGCCGGCTCGAGAATATTATGGCCTCCAGTCTTCACAAGAGAGCCGCCTACAAAAATAATATCCCCTAAGCTATATAAACGACCTAGTTCACCAATAGTATCTAAAACAACTACTGGTATCCCTTCATGAACTGGCTCTGTCATATCACTACGACAAATAGCATTCAATTCATAATGTTTCGCTAACGTTTGAACATCATGACCGCGATATATCTCACGAGGTGCAATTAACAAGCGAGCTTGAGGATATTCTTGTAAGACTTGTTTAAAGGTCTCAAAGATTGTTTCTTCCTCACCCTTATGTGTACTACCAGCAATGATGATTGGATGATTATTACCAAAGCCAAACTCTTCAAGAAGTGATTGTTTTTCTTCAGCTGATACAGTAGCATACGTTTGGTCATATTTCATATTACCTGTTACGGTAATATCAGATGTTTGTGCACCTAATACTTCAATATGAGCTGCATCGAATTTTGATTGCATACAGAAACGCTCAATGGAACGCAACATTTCTTTCGTGAACGCACTAATATATTTATAGCGTTTCATACTACGATCAGAAATACGACCATTAACCATCATAACAGGAATATTTTCTGATTGAGCGATACGCAAGAAGTTAGGCCAAATTTCTGTTTCTACAAGCAAGATAGCAATCGGTTTAATAATATGCAAAATCTTACGCGTCAAATACGGTAAATCTAGAGGGAAGAAAATAATTCCTTCTGCCTCTGGAATGATACGATGGGCCATTGCATGGCCTGTTGCAGTTACAACAGACACCACAACAACCGCTTCAGGAAATTCCTTTTTTACTTCCTTTACTAATGGACTAGTTGCTACAATTTCCCCTACAGAAGCAGCATGAATCCAAATAGCACGACGTCCTTCAATTTTCTTTAGTAGCGAGGCTGGCATATAGCCTGCACTCTGTTTGATACGCTCATAAAATCCATCTTCAAAGGCAAGGCGGTATAGAATAACCGGAATCAAGCCAATCCAATAAAATATGAGCAATACATTATATATCCAGTACATGATTATCCTTTGTTGGAGAATTGAACGGAATAGAGATGATTGTACAATCCGCCATCAACAGCTAATAGCTCTTGGTGAGTCCCCTGCTCTACCAAGTGGCCTTGATTGAGTACAACAATTTGATGAGCATTTTGAACTGTGCTCAATCGATGGGCAATAACAAATGCAGTACGCCCTTTCATAAGACGATCTAACGCCTCTTGTACAAGCTTTTCACTCTCTGTATCTAATGCAGATGTCGCTTCATCTAGAATTAGAATACGAGGGTCTTTCAAAATAGCACGTGCGATAGCCACACGTTGACGTTGGCCGCCAGATAAGGAGCTTCCTCGCTCGCCCACTACTGTATCGAGACCATCAGGCATCTTTTCTACGAATTCAAGAACATTAGCAGCCTTAGCAGCTTCATATACTTCTTCATCAGTAGCATCTAATCGACCATACAAGATATTCTCTTTAATTGTGGCATTAAACAACACAGTTTCTTGTGGTACAAGCCCGATTTGTTCACGTAACGATTTAAATGTAACATCTTTTACATCATAACCATCAATCGTGATAGCGCCCCCCGTTACATCGTAGAAGCGAGGTAACAAATTTGCTAGAGTCGTTTTACCAGCCCCAGATGGACCAACAAGAGCTACGCTTTCACCCGCCTTAACAGACAAAGTAAAGTTTTCGAGCGCTGTTTTTTCACCATCATAAGAGAATGAAACATCTTTAAATTCTACATTGCCATTAATAGATGGCAACGTAATAGCATCAGATTTTTCCACAACGTCAGTTTTAGTATCCAAGATTTCAAATACACGATCAGCTGCAGCCAATGCTTTTTGAATATTGCCGTACACTTGGCTCAAGCGTTTAACTGGGTTTGACAAGTTGATTGCATAAATTAAGAACGCAATCAAAGAACCTGCTGTAATAGTCCCTGTTACTACAGAATAGCCACCATACCAAAGGATGACTGCCACTGCAATGGCCGCAGAAAACTCAACCATTGGACTTAACAAGCTAGTCAACTTAGTAGCTTTAATAACAGCTTTAAAGTTGCGATCATTTTCATCTTCAAAACGCTTCCGTTCAAAATCTTCACGAGCGAATGATTTTACTACTCGAATAGCGCTGATGACCTCTTGTAAAAGTGCTGTAATGTCAGCCACACGGCCTTGTACATCATGACCTGCTACACGAAGCTTTTTACCGAATACATTAATAATGACTAGCACTACAGGAACTGTAATAAAGGTAACAAGTGTCAATTTCCAATCAATTAGAAGCATAGACACGAGAGAACCTATCAATGTTACCGATTCCGTAATAAAAGAAATCAAATTATCAACTACAGCAGTCTGAAGTGCAGCAACGTCATTGGTAAGATTACTCATGATAACGCCAGTCTTACGGCGATCAAAATAAGATAAGCTTAATTTTTGTAGATGATTAAAAATGGCCTCCCGTACATCGATGATGACACGTTGTCCAATGTAGGACATATTATAGGTTTGACCATACGTAGCAAAGCCACGTATTAAGAATATAAGAATGATAGCCCCTACAATGAGGTTCAACATAAACATATTCTTATCATCTAATACTTGGTCTACTACATTTTTAATAAGCCAAGGCACTACCAAGTATGCCGCAGCTGCGACGATCATGCAGAACACTGCAAAAATCATGCGCTTATAATAAGGCTTTACAAAATATAAGAGCCTAGAATAACTATTCATTACATTTCTCCTTACCGAGGTTATATACCAGTTCTGCTACGCGCTTTACAGCACCTGGTTCACCTAATTTATGATGTACTTCACGCAATTCGCTACGCATCGCTTCATTGCGTTCCACATCAGTCAGAAGAGGTTCCACAAGAGATACAATAGCCTCAGGTGTCACTGCATCTTGTAATAACTCAGGAATTACTTCTTTGCCAGCTACAATGTTTGGCAAACCTACATGCGTCACATTGACGACCATCTTACCAATGCCATATGTAATTGGAGATACTCGATACAATAAAATAGTTGGTAACTCCATCATAGCTGTTTCTAATGTAGCTGTACCTGATGCGGCGAGACATACATCACAAATCTGCATCAAATCATATGTATGGTCTTCTGTAATTGTCACCGGCACTTTGTGAGCATCGATGAAAGTTTCTAATTCACTACGATCGATGGTATGTGCGCGAGGCAAGAAGAATTGAATATCCTCATGGTTCGCCATCAATTGCTCGCCACTTTTTAACATCGTATCTAGCAAGGATAGTACCTCTTGCTTACGGCTACCTGGCATGAGCAATACTTTTTTAGCATCTTTACGAGCTCCAAAGTATTCCTCAGCCGCTTCTTTGCTCATCGTAGGATGTACGATATCCAATAGTGGATGGCCTACAAAGTCTACATCGCATTTATATTTGCGATACGCTTCTGCTTCAAAGGGGAATATGGATGCCACCTTAGTGACATACTTACGAATTGTATTGCCACGGCTACTATGCCATGCCCAAATCGTAGGAGCAATGTAATAGAGAACGGGAATTCCCAATTCATGAGCTACAGCTGCAAGTTTCATATTAAAACCAGGGTAATCTACACAAACTAGAATATCTGGTTTTTCCTTCATCATGACACGTTTTAAGTAGGTGCGAAGTTTAAAGAATTTCGGGAGTGATTTTACAATCTCTACAATCCCAATAACGCCTAAATTTTTAATATCATATACGATGCGAACACCAGCGCGTTCCATCAAGGTACCGCCCATACCAAACATGTCAACCGAAGGATCTATTTCTTTCAGTGCATTAGCAACACTGGCTGCATGAGTATCACCGGATGCTTCACCGGCAGAAAACATGACTTTCATTATGCATCCTTTCTGGAATCTACAAACTCTTGGTCAACAGCACAGATAACAATACCATGACAGTTTGCCAAATCTAGTACATCTTGTTGTTGAACAAAAATAGTCTTTTCAGCCTCTACAGCAAGGACTTTACACCCACTATCAATCATGGACATTAATGTTTTTATCCCTACAGCAGGAACATCAAAACGAACATCTTGATTTGGCTTTTCCGTTTTAACCACAACTGCATCGCCACGGCCTAATTCACCACCGCGCAAAATGCACTTATCAGTGCCCTCAATAGCTTCAATAGCCATAGCCGCTTTGTGTTTTACAACTACGGTTTGACCAATATCAAGTCCACCCATTTGCTTAGCTAGTTCAAAACCGAAGCAAATATCTGCCCATTGTTCATCAGTAGGCTGTGTTTTTGAAAGCACCCCCACCTTTGGCATAAATGGTTTAAGGTATACAGTTTGATCTAACACTTTAAACCCTTCTCGTTCGATTTCATCTACGATGGCGAGCATGATAGTGTCATCTTTACGATTTTTAAGGCGTTTAAGAACACCTAAGGTTTTTAAATCAGGGAATGTAAGACCTTTGAAGAGAATTTCCTTAGTCACTTTACCTAACATAGTTAATTCTTCAACGCCTTCTTTTTTCAAGGTTTTAAAAATCTTACCTAATTTGGCAACACCAATATCATAGAAAACATCGGCCTCAGCCTTTAAAGCCGGGTCTACATCTGGAACTACACCGATAACCACTACCTCATGACCTAATACATGAGCAGCGCGCATGAATTCTACAGGCAAAACACCAATGCCTGCAATCAATCCTACCTTTGCCAAGACTATACCTCCTAGATGACCTACGGCCTATATATCAATGAGTGATTACAAATTTACAATACTTAATGCCTCAAAAAAGACATAATCATATACAATATATTGTACTATAAATAGGCACTTTTTACCATTAAAACACCATGTTTTATGCCTATTTCTTCAACATTTTAGTAGAATTTTTTCATTCCTCTTTTTACGTCTTATGAACGTAAAAAAACTTCAAATATTTTATCAAAATATTTTATATTTATGACCTAATGTTATAGATTTCATATCCCATTGAAAGCATGATATTTATAAAGTACATAAAAAGACCTCGTACATAGTACGAGGTCTTTTGAATTAGTCGCGACGTGTACGCATAATACCACGATCGGCATTGCGTAAGAAGCGTAATAAATTTTCAATTTCTACAGAAGAATCAAGTTGCATTTCCATTTCTTCAATAGCCTTAGATAAACTAAAGCCAGAACGATAAATAATACGGAATGCTTGTTTTAAATCTCGGCGTACCTCTTCTGAAATGCCCGCACGAGACAATCCAACAGAGTTAAGGCCAATAACACGTGCTGGTTGACCATCAGCAATGACATATGGTGGAATATCTTGAACCACCTTCGCCATACCGCCAACCATTGCATTACGACCAATTTTAACAAATTGATGGATACCTGCAAGGCCACCAATAACCACGCGATCTTCAACGATAGCGTGACCAGCAAGTCCTGCACAGTTACTCATAATTACATTATTGCCAACGATACAGTTATGAGCCACATGTGTACATGCTTGAAGCAAGCAATTATTACCTACACGTGTTTCTTCACCTTCTCCAGTAGCGCGGCTAATAGTTACGAATTCACGGATAACCGTTTCATCGCCAATATTACAATAGCTTTTTTCGCCTTTAAATTTTAAATCTTGCGGTTCCAACCCAATAGATGCGTTAGGATAAATCTCACAACGCTTACCAATGGTTGTCCAACCACCAATTACAACATGTGCACCGATTTGTGTGCCATCGCCAATCTCGACGTGTTCGCCGATTACGGCGCCAGGACCTACGATTACATCTTTGCCCAATTTAGCATTTGGATGGACTATGGCTGTACTATGGATGTTGGATTCTGCATTTTCCATGCCTACAACTATCACTACAATCACTCCTCAATTATTATACAAGGGCAAACATGTATTCACCGCTAGCGCACAATTTGTCGCCAACATAGGCACGGCCTTCAACCTTACCCATTTTACCTTTGATTTTAACAATATCCACTTCCATGCGCACTTGATCACCAGGTTTTACAGGGTGACGGAAACGTACTTTATCAATACCTGTAAACATAGGTGTAAGACCGCGATTTTCTTCAGGATATAGTAATGCAATACCACCAACTTGAGCAATAGCCTCAGTCAATAATACACCTGGCATTACTGGATTGCCTGGGAAGTGTCCTTGGAAGAACAATTCGTTGAATGTAGCGTTTTTAATGCCCACAGCACGTTTCATAGGTTCTAACTCAACGATGCGATCTACCAAAAGCATAGGATAACGATGAGGTAAAATTTCTAAAATGTCTTCGTGATTAAGAATCATGGCTGTGTCTCCCTTATTTCTTCCATTATACTACGAGCCAATCTTGAATTTAATTCATGACTCGATTTCAAAGCAATTACATGACCTTCAATTGGTCCCAATAAGAATAAGTCGCCTATTACATCTAACGCCTTGTGACGAACTAATTCATCGTCAAAGCGAGGTACAGACAAACATCTCTCATCATCATAGACTAATGCATTATCTAGGTTACCACCTTTTGCTAGGCCCATAGCCTGTAATTGTTCTAATTCCTTCATAAATCCGATAGTTCTAGCAGCACTGATGTGTTCTTTAAAGTATTCTGGCGAAACTTCAAAATCACAATGTTGCGTGCCAAGTAACGGATGGCTGTTAATCGATGTAAATGTAATTCGATAGCCGTCATATGGCAAAATAACTACAAAGCGATCACCATCATATATAGCGTGAGATCGTGTCACTTTATATACATGACGTGGCGCTGTTTGTTCTTGAATGCCTGCCTCTTCTATGAGACCTATAAAAACTGCACTACTGCCATCACCTACAGGAGGTTCAGGAGAATCCATCTCGATATAACAGTTATCAATATTCATAGCACTGAACGCAGCCATCACATGTTCTACAGTGAAAACCTTCGCTTCACCATTTTCCAATGTAGTAGCGCGCATAGTGTTCGTCACATTATCAATGTGTGCTCGCACAGAAGGATGACCTTCAATGTCCGTGCGGACAAACACAATTCCTGTATTTTCAGGTGCAGGTTTAAAAACCATATTTACTGGTTCACCGCTATGAAGGCCAATCCCTTGATATGAAACAGCCTGTTTAATTGTTTGTTGTGGCTTACTCATAAGAAAGTCCTTTCATAATCTGAATTCACGTTTACTATACACCAATATGTATTATACCCTATTTGCATAGGTGATACAAGAAATTTACCATATATTCAGTGATTTTGAAAGCATTTTTCACATAATTAAATTTATATAAATTTAATTATAAATACTGTATTATGCACCATAAAAATAAAAGAGACTTTACGATGCTTAATTTATGCGGTATTTAAATCAATACTACATAAGTAGGCATGTAAAATCTCTTTATATTTATTAACTAGTGAAATACATCTGGAGGTGTTTCAATTTGTTCGCCATAGAAACGACGTGTCCACTTCCAACGATTGTGAAGCCAGAACCAATCTTCAGGATATCGACGAATATAATCTTCAATAAACTCATTTAAAAGAGTTGTGGTAACCGCTATATCACGCTTTTTATCGTCTGTACGTTCCACATAAATTGGTGGATGTACCTCAATCTCATATTTTTCAGAAAACGGACTATAATGTATAGTCACAAAAATGATTGGTACGTCTTGCATACGAGCTAATACAGCTGGACCTGCTGCCGTTAAAGTTTCATAACCAAAGAATGGAACAAGTACACCATCATCACCAGGATCCTGATCCATAATAAGGCCTAAAAAAGCACCTTTTTTAAGTTCATTGATCATTTCTCGTACACCAGTTTTATAGGTTACATGTTGGTGCATGATACGACGATATTCATTGATAAACTTGTCCGCATCACCATTCTGTTTCATTGCCACAGAAATCAACGGATACCCTTCCGAAGCAAGAACACCGCCAAGGAGTTCCCAGTTACCACTGTGAACAGCGGCTAAGATTGCACCTCGACCATTTTCCAAGGCATCATCTAAGTACTCTCGATTAATAAACTCCACCATATCTTTGTATGCGCCATCCTTAATCTCTGGATAGCGTAATACATCAATAATCATGCGACCAAAGCGTGTAGTACTAGCTTTCGCAATACGTCGAGCTTCTTTTGGATCATCTGTAATATTACAGAATAGAATTTGGCCGATTGCTAGGCGCTTGCGTTTAGGCGGCACCGCTAGCCACGCAATTTCACCAAGCAATGTACCAATAGCATATTGCAAACCTTTAGGTAATAAGCAAATAAAGGCACTAAAGATTTTCATAAACCTATACATGGATTATTAGCTCTCCTTAAGCTGTGCTTTCAAAGCGTCAATTTCTTTTTGTAATTGTTTTACAGTTTTCACCATATCTGGCAAACGATTTTCATAAGCAGCCAATTTTAACCATTCTTTATGAGGTCTCATTGGATAGCCTGCCATAATAGAGTTGGATGGTACATTACCTGTAATACCAGTTTTACCAGCAAATTGTACATTATCACCAATCGTAATATGACCAGTACAACCAGTTTGTCCAGCAAAGATAACATGATTACCACATTTAGTACTTCCGGCAATACCAACCTGAGCGATTAGGAAGCAATCTTCACCAATCTCAACATTGTGACCAAGATGAACAAGATTGTCAATCTTCGTACCACGACGTACTAAAGTAGAGCCCATTGTAGCATTGTCGATAGTTGTACAAGAACCAACTTCAACATCATCTTCAAGAATAACATTACCAACTTGTGGTATATGTGTATGTACACCATTTTCTGTAGCAAAACCGAAGCCTTCGCCACCAATTACTGCTTTAGCACGTAATACAACGCGTTTGCCTAAAATACAATTTTCATGAACAATAGCGCCAGCGTAAATATCAGAACCTTCACCAATACGCACATTGTGCCCAATATAAACATATGGACGAATTGTTACATCATCACCAATGACTGCATTATCATTAATAACACAATAGGCACCAATAGCAACATTTTTGCCAATTGTTACATTGTTACCAATAATAGCTGTGCTATGCACTTCTCTAGGAACAACAACAGGTGGATGGAAGAGTTCTAATACTTGTGCAAATGCTGCTTTTGCATTATCGACTACGATTTGTGCCATCGGTGCATCTTTCACTTCAGATTCAACGATCACAGCACCCGCTTGGCATAACGCAATATGTTCAACATATTCACCTACTGCAAAAGTTATGGATTGTTTTACTGCTTGTTCAAAGCTACGTGTTTCAGTAATAACAATAGAGCCATCACCTACAACACGACCGCCTACTAATGTTGCGAGTTCCTGTAAAGTTTTTTCCAAGGTAAACTCCTCCCCCTGTGATAATTCTTAATTATTGTGCACTTTCTTCAGTATTAACTGCTGTAGCTTGACCAGATTGTTGAGCATTTTGTTGCGCATCTTGTTGTTCTTGCGCTTTAGCTGCATTTTCAGCTTCCTTAATTTGGTCATCAGAAGCTTTACCCATTTTAGCGATCAAGTCGTCAGTTACATCAGAACCGCCACCTACAACAGCACCTTTTTCAATAACTACATCAAGTTTTTTCTCTTTTACAAGTTCACCAACTTTTTGTTCTTGATATTGACGATATTCTTGAGCTTTTGCATTTGCAAAGGCATTTAATTCTTGATTAGCTTGGTTAAATACATTTTGTTTAGATGCTTCATCAGCAGCAGCAATTTTAGCATCTAGTTCAGCTTTTTTAGCATTGATTTCTTTAGTGATTTCAATACCTTTTTCAGTGCTGTTTGCTACTTTCACGCTATCAACATAACCAATATTATTAGAGCCACAACCACCTAAAACAGCCATAGAAGCCACTAAGGATGCACCTAATACTAAAGATTTAATACGTTTATTCATAATATAACTCCTTATTGAACTCGATAGGACGCTTTTACAGCATCAGTAATATCAAGCCCCTTAATATTACCACCATCATCGACGATGACTAAATCTAAATGTTGTTCCTCTGCAATAATTGCTACACGCATACGAACATCTTCTAAAATGGCCTCATGAAGTGCACTCACTTCAGCTTCTTTATCTGAAAGCTTTTTAGCCCAAGAATCATTCCAGTCCTGAGCAACAGGTAAGTTATTATTAGCAATAATAGATTGTGCTTGTTGTTGTACCATAGTATCCCGTTTTGCAGCCAATTCCTTTTGTAAAGATGCTGCATATTGGTTAAGCTCTTCTTGCCCTTTTTGTTGCATAGGAGCAAGTTCTGCTTGTACTTTAGCCTTAATAGAGTCCACATCTAGATTAGATGGTTTTCTCTTAGCTAATAACTCCTTCAATCGTTCCTCTTTCTTAGCCTTCTCTGCCATAGCTGCTTCTTTTTGTGCATCATTAATGTATACACGAGCATCATAAGCATAAAGATCTAACTGTAGATTAACGATTTCTAAATCATATTCATTAGAGCTAACTTTTAACTCAGCCAAATATTTTTGCATAAGTTCGTTCCGCTTTGCATTTAATTGCTGATTCAATTCATTTTCTTTTGTTGCAATACGAGTTTGTAATTCCACCGTAAGAGCATCTGACAAAGTTGAATCTAATGCAAGAGATTTCAACTGTTCCTCTTGTGTCTCTGACTTGGCATTTAGAGCTTGTTGTTCAAGTTCATACTGACGTTGTAAAAGGTCCAATTCATTTTTAGCTTGTTTATAATCCTCATAAGAAGGATTAAACTCTAATACATCATCAATACGTACAACACCTATTGATACCCCATCAGGACTCTGCTGACGATTCGTCACAAATCCATAGGCCCAAACCACAGCACATAATGCAACAACGAGAAATATGGCAAATCCGATATATCGTTTATTCCCGTTCATTGTCGTTCTCCCTTACATAGAACTACAGCTTATTTTTTCGCATCATTAGCTAATTTTTTCAATACTTGATCTGTAATATCTACACCACCATATAATACAGTGTCTTTAGTCATTACAACGCTAAGACCTTTTGCATCACCCACAGCTTTTGCTGCTTCCATCGCCTTATCTTGAACGGATTTAGCAATTTCTTGATCTTTTTTTGCCAAGTTTTGACGTGCTTCTTCAGCTAATTTTTGTTTAGTCGCATCATCTTGTGCTGCATCAATTTTTGCTTGTGTTTCTTGTTGTAATTGGCTTTGATAGCTCATATATTCTTGAGCTGCAGAGATATAAATTGGATTATCTTGAGACATCATACGAGATGTATCGATAACACCAATTGTGCTGTTACCACTACTACCAGTTGGCGTAGCCATTTGAGTATATGCCAATGCACCAATACCGATAATAAAAATAGCAGCAATGACGATGGAGAAAATTTTCACATTCGCCTTGTTGTTCATCATTCGCATCATAATAGAGTGCCCTCATTTCTTTAAATTACTACATCAAAGGATGCCATATAGAGATATTGGTGAAAGCCTCTTTAAAAAAGAGGCCTCCACCATATACATTTACTATATTAGAATTGTGTGCCGAAGCTGAAGTGGAATTTATTTTTATGTTTACCCACGCCATAATCAAGTTTAACTGGACCAATAGGTGTAGTAATACGAACACCAGCACCAACGCCATAGTTGAATGTTTTCTTGCTGTTGTACCATGTAACATTTGGTGCATCCCACGCATCACCGATATCAGTGAACAGTACACCACTAACCTTTTTAACGATTGGGAAGCGGAATTCCAATGTAGCATTGTACATATACTTGCCACGGAATTGATCATCTTCGTAACCACGTAAGGAGTCTGCACCACCCAATGTGAACAATTGGCTATAAGGAGCATCACCTTGGATAAAACCACCACGCGCGCGGAATGCCAATACATTCTTAGCAACTAGTTTTTTATACATACGTGCTTCAGCTGTGAATTTGTAGAAGTCGAAGTCACCGCCTAAGCCATGACCAGCCCATTGTGCTGTATAAGAAATACGACGACCACGTGTAGGTTCATAAATATTATCACGGGAATCGTATACCTTTTGCCATGTAATGGAATTGATACGGCCAAAGTTATTTTTCACATAATTATTAGACGCAAAATTCCAACTACCACCAGTACTTGGATTAGTATTATTCCAATCATTGCCACTACCAGTTGTATTGGAAATAGCATCAGTATCATAGCGATAACCAGAGCTATCATCGCTATCCCACTTATAAGTGTCTTTACGAGATTCCAATGTCAAGTAATCACGTGTATATTCCCCTGTTTGACGACCGAAGGAAATGTTGAAACCACGGGATTTCTTGTTATATTCAGCTACTTCATTACCATCTTCGTTATAATCTGTGTATTCATCTTCACGGTTGAAGAAGGAGAAGCCCAAGGATGTACCTTTGCTATCAATCCAAGGTTTCAAGTAAGAGATTTGGTAGTTTTTGTATTTTTTCTTACCACCGATTTCCCAGTGAACTTTGAATTTATCACCAGTACCGCGGAAGTTATCTTCACCAAATTCAATGATACCCATCAAACCATCAGATTTAGAGTAACCAGCACCTAATGTAATAGTACCTGTTTTATGTTCCAAAACATCGATTTCAATGATTACATTGTTAGGGTCTTGATCACCTGGCAACATGCGAACATTTACATCATCAAAGAAGCCTAGGTTGTATACGCGTTCTACAGAACGGCGTACCAAGAATTTATTGAAAGGTTTACCTTTCTTTTGAACGAATTCGCGAGTAATAACTTTATCGCGAGTTTTCTTGTTACCAGCAGGAACGATATCTTCAACAATACCTTCTACGATATGAACATGAAGCACGCCTTGGTCATCTACGCGAATACCATCAACGTGTGCCAACATGTAGCCATCACGAGCGTATGCTGCGTTGATACCTTGAACCTTTTGGCCTACGTATACAGAGTTAAGAACTTGACCTGGTTGAAGATCCATGAATTTAGTCAATACTTCAGAAGTATAAACTGTATTACCTTCGAATGCCACGCCAGTAGTAATCGGATTTACTGTAACAGCAAAGTCCAATTTAACGCCTTCAGGTACTGTTGTAAATACAGGGTTTACTTCAGAGAAGTAACCAGTATTACCAAGGTTAGTTACGTCTTTAAATACGCCATCAACAGATACAGCATCGCCGATTTTTTCTGTCAAGATAGGCAATAATTGTGCTTGTTGTTCAGCTGTTACACCAGAGATAGATAAACCAGTAATCAATTTACCTACATATGGATTAATAGACTCAGCATTAGCAGATGTAACATATTGAGCTTCTACAGTTGTAACAGCTTGAGTTTGGCCATTTTCAGCAGCCTTATCAAGGTCAGTACCACCAGTAGTTTTAGACACCATTTTTACTTGTTTGTCATCTGTTTTCAAAGCAGCATTATTGACTGTAACAGTTCCGTCAGAACCTCTAACTACAGTACCATCGCTAGATACAGTTGTATCACCACGAGCTGCTAAGATAGCTGCATCAGTTTCATCTTGTGTTGTTGCAGGTGTAGCTGCATCAGCATTGTAAACAGCTTGTGTAGTAGTAGCATCATTAGTAGTTGCTGCACTAGTTGTTGTTGTGTTATTTAAATCTGGAGTATAGCCAGCTTGTACCTCTGCAGCAAATACACTGCCTGTCCCCATGACAGCAGTCAACACAGATGCTGCAAGCATACTTTTATAGGCTTTTGGTTTAAACATAAATTCCTCCTAGAACTCATCCCCATAAAAAGTTTACATCTTGTTTTATAAAGACTAATAAATCTTTATTATTATAGCATAAAATACTGGGAATGAGTACTATATTAAACAAATTTTATGAAATTAATATGACTAGAATGTGCATACCCATGGGATTTGCACACTCTAGCCATAAACTTAGAAGCTTCTTGTCCAACGACCACCTAAATAATTGTTTCCTTGCGATGTACGCCATGCAGTAAACTTGAGGTTTCGTTTTACAGAATACTCAACACCATATTTATTTTGTTTATTATTGATACCTTGAGAATAAGTAAGCATTACCTTTGGCACAATATACTTGCCAATTTCAATGTTGTAATTACCTGCTGTTGCCCTATTAGTTGGTTCATCAGGATCAATGGAACCTGTCGTAATATTAATCCGATCTAAACCTAATGTATTTTGCAATGCATCTTGCACATAGCCAAAGGCAAACATTTGTAAACCTGCTGTAGCAACAGCATTCACATCATCATTTGTCAATGTACTACTATTTGAATCTGCACCACGACCAAAGGTTAACATGGAAATAATTTGCTTTCTAGACAAACTAGGATTAGACGACAAAGTAAGATCCATATGGTCTACAGTCCCTTTTACACCAAGCATAATATTGTAGTTGCTTACATTCGTTTCAGCCTCTAATTGTAAGTTTGGTAAATAGGAACCACCTACAAAGTGTGCATTCCCCTTCGTAATATTAAATACATGACTTAAGTATTTGAACGTACCAGATTTAACATCGAACTGGCCACTAGCAGTTGGGTTTTGTAATGTGCCACCGAAATGAACATCACCACCGATAAACATGTTATATAGAGTTCGATCATATAAGCGTACGCCCTTGCCAGCATGAATATTAACATCTACACCCATGTTGGTGCTACTTTCACTAGACTGCAAGGAAAGAGGAATCTTAAATTGGATGTTTTCTAGGTCCAAATTACCTATCAAGGTAGGTAATCCATCACGTTCCGCAATGTAAAGTTCACCATTTAATGGGCCTCTCACATATTCGCTACGAACATCGAGTCCATCAAGTTGAACGGCAGCCTTATAGTTGGTAAGCTCATGACCAGACCAATTTACCTTAGCAGCTAAACCAGCACTACCTTTCCCCATATTGATACGAGATTGGAAATCCCCTTGTTGTCCAGAGAAGATTAAATCTCCGTCAATACCAGTAATTTCATTATCTACATTGGCCAATTTCATAGTACCATTACGTACAGATACTGTGCCGTATGCCTCAGGTTGGTCTATAGTCCCTGTAAGCCTAATTGCACCCTTTAACGGCCCCGTTGCATCTTTAACACTAGTAGTAACAAGAGGAATAACAGCCATATCTGCTTCGTTAAAGTCAATTGTTACATCCATAGATTTAGCATCACTAGCTTCTAAATAACCAGATGTATAAAGAGCCGCCAATGGAATTTTACCATAAATACTGAGCTTATAGCCTCCTTTAGCGCCTTGAATACGTTGGATTTGAATGACATGATCTTGCATTGTAGCCAACGCAAAGCCTTCATCAATACCAATTCCATTGAACGAACCGGACTCTACTGCACCAGATAATTCCACCTTAGGATTTTTAGTTTCTCCAGTAACATTCACAACACCTGTTACCCAGCCTGTTGCTTGAATATCCTTACCTACAAGTGGTAAGAATGGCACTATGTCGACATCCTTTAAGGCTACTTGTAAATCAGCTTGCCCATCGAGATCCAAAGTACCACCCATAGCAATGAGGCCCTCACCAACAGGTAGTTTTAAAGTGGTAATTTTAAACTTACGATTAGCTAGGCTAGCATCAATTGTTGCATCACCGACAACCTTATCATCAATAGTAACATCGTTAATTTTACCATTTACAATAACACTTGGATTGTCCTTCGTACCTCCAAGTTCAACGGAACCATTCAATTGACCATCGAGGTGCTCATCGGCTCGATCTAGTAATGCCAACAAATTCTTTACACTACCATTGGTAACATCTAAAACGCCAAATAATTGTTTGCTATCGTCAAGCTTCATGCCACCTTTAGCAACATAACGACCACCATTCGATTCAGCAAACGAAAAATCTTGTACATTTACAACAGACTTATCGGCATAAACATGGCCATGAATATCCGTCAATAGCTGTCCATTAATGGATAAAGCATCTGATAAAATATAGCCATTAAACTGAGGGTTATCCATGGAACCCGTTATAGTGCCACGGCCTGCTAGTAAACCATCCACCTTATAGTCGGTATTGATGAGCAATCTACCCATATCGATTTTCTTACCTTCAAAATCAATATTAATAGCTTCTTTTGATACAGTACCGCCACCAGTAATGGTCGCACCATAACCTTCAATATCAAAGCGATAAAATTCTAATCTTTCATTTTTATAGTTATACTTTGCAAAAGCGTTAGTTATAAGTTTGCCATATGCAGACCCATCCCATAAATGAGCTCGGCCTTCTACAATAGGATTGGCTACAGTCCCAGTTATATGGTTATCAGTTTCAAACCATCCTGTAATAGGAATATCGGTTACAGGACGAATTAGATTTTCAATACGTACAGCACGAGCTTTAGCATTTAAATCTAGGGCGTCAGTATTGATATTATACCAACCGGTAATATCATAGCCACCACTACCGTCACCAATATGACCATTGGTAATGGTTAGAACATGATTGTCTAAAGTAATATCACTATGAATATCATTAAAATGAGCACCCTTATAGAGAACCTCTTGCCCCCATACAGTACCAGTCACATTAGGATTATCTAAGGCGCCTTTTACATTAATAGATGTGCTAACAGTACCAGCAACATCGTCACCTATGATTGAACTAAGTGATGTTAACGGTAACGCATTACCAGAAATTGTGGCATCCACTTGACCATTTTGAATAGAACCATATCCACTAAAGGATCCAGTTCCCATATTTCCAACCATAGTTATATTGGTAAGATTGTCACTATGGGTTAGATCCGCTTTTACAGAATCCAACACTACACCACGGACCCCAATCTGATGGCCCTGAACAGCGCCTACAAGATCTGTAACTTGATTATTCTTACCCAAAACGTGGATTTCTCCATCAATAGTTCCCGTAATAGGCATCGTCAAATCTTGTGTGAAAGTATCCAACGATAAGGTATGAACATTAGCAACAGCGTCAAAATCACCTGTATCTACGACGTATTGACCTTTAACTTTAGCATTACCAGAGCCAATAGATAATTGAGCATCATCGATGCGAACCAATCCATTATCGTATACTACATTTCCCTGCACGCGGTCCACATGGTACCCTTTATAAGAAATACCATCACTACCTATGGTGGCATCCACCCGCGGCGCTACAGTAGTGCCGCCAATATGAGCACGACCACCGACAATGCCAGTAACCCCCACATCGGTAATGGCTTCTAGATTTACCTTATCTGCTACAACATTAAGGTTTAGATATTCTTCGTCTTTCCCCAGTGTAATAAGACCATTAAGCTTCGCCGCTTGATCATTGATTCGCCAAGAGCTATGGCTAATAACAATTTGGTCATGATTGAGCATAATACGACCTTCACCATCAGTAATGGTATACATCGTATTGCCTCGCTTAAAAGTGCCTGTTAAACCTTTAAAGCCTACATTGCCACTCATAACATATTGTCCATCTTCACTTTTAATATTGAGATGTAAATCTTGTAATTTCCCCTTCGTTACAACAAGATCTTTGCGCAACGGAACAAAGCTCATAATACCAGCAGTATCAATTTCATCAGCTTGTACAAACACATCAAAATTAGACACATCATCCATATCTATTTTGCCATTTACAAGGACAGATGAACCATCTACATCAGCAGTAAAAGCCCCTTTGGACATACCACTCATATTAAGAGCAACGGTACCATCAAGGTTTTCAACATTGCGTTTAATGCCATCTTTAGTACGTAGCGCTACATGGCCATTATTAATGGTAATATCACCATCAAAACCACCCGATTTATTCGGATCAGATGGTTTTACTAATTTTTCTATACTCCAAGATCCATCGTTCAATTGCCATATATGAAGATCAGGTGCCTCTACAGTAACAGTCGATATAGCTGTTGCCCCTGATGTATTACCCCCAATTATACTTGGTAATGCAGATAGTTTAACCCCAACAGCTACATCTTGTGCCGTCCCTACTAAGTGACCATCCCGATCTTTAATCACCACATCAGATAAAACTACATCACCATTCCAATTGATACGAAGAGAATCATAGTCCACAGATCCGTTTATGGTATTATTTACTTGTTCTTTAACCATAGGTGCTACATAGGTCTTAGCTATAGGGTTTATACTAACACCAACTGCAGAAAATCCTAAAATTGCAGCCCCTATGAGACACCACTTTTTACGGGTCATAATGATCTCCCATACACATTATGAATAAAATAAATATATATACTAATCTTACCACACACACAGTAATAACTATAGTATTTTAAGGGTAAATTTTATAAAACTAATATAATTTTTTGCTAATCATTTTCTACAATAACTACATAGAGAATCCGTTTAACCATTACCTTAACAAAGAAATAAGAATATATGATGAATCTATGTATATCAAATATTTCACATAAAAAAAGACGACCCAAGTCGTCTTTTTTATGTTATTGATTGCCACCAAGTTGTGCTAATTGTTCAGCTGCACCACTGTTTGCAATAATTTCTGCGCCTTGTCCAACTGGAGTATTCAATGGAACACCTGTCAATTGTTCAAGAGCTGCAATGCTAATATTGTAATTGTAAAGAGCTTGTACATAGTTATTACGAGCATCTGTTAATTTAGTTTCCGCATCGAGTACATCAAGGTTTGTACCAACCCCCGCACGATAGCGAAGTGTAGCAATACGGAAGCTTTCTTGACCTTGAGCAACTGCAGTTTGAGTGCTTTGAATTGTTTGCTCTGCAGAACGCAAGTTCAAGTATGCTTTTTGTACTGCTAATAATACAGCATCAACAGTAGCTAAATTAGCCTCTTTCGCTTGTTCAAGTTGTGCATTTGCTTTTTTAATTGCATTTTGTGTTGCACCACCATCCCATAAGCTCCAAGATGCAATAGCACCTACACTCCAGGATTTTGTGCTTGTTCCGAAGTAACCATCTGGATCGGCGTAACCACGACCAGCTTTTACAGCTACCGTTGGCAAGTAGCCAGATTTAGCAGATTTTACAGCCTCTTCTGCAGATTTTACATCAAGCGCAGATTTTACAAGGGCAGAACGGTGAAGCAACGCATATGCCTTAGCTTGTTCCAATGTAACATTGTAAGGTTTATATTGTAAGTCATGTTCTGCTGTATTAATAGCTGTTTGTACAGGATATGCAATGACTTGATTCAAGCTAGCCTCTGCTAAATTTGCAGAATTTTGTGCTTTTACAAGATTTGTTTCAGAATCAGCAAGATTTGTTTTAGCAGCCAATACATCAGAACTTGCTACCAAACCAACATTATATTGAGCTTGCACATTTGTTACATGACCTTGGTAATCTTTAACAGCTTGTTGAGCCACATCAACAAGATTACGATTCATGATCAATGTATAGTAGCCACTAATAGCATCATATTTTGCTTGTTGCAATGCTTCTTCATAGCTAGCGCCAGTGCCTTCACGAGTATAACGTGCAGAATCAATACTTGCATCGAGTTGAGGATTAAATACAGGAGCACTAATGGAGAAGTTATGACTACCAGATTTACCACGGCCAGTGTCACCGCCTGTTTTTTGAGCAGACCAACCATAGCTTACACTAGGGTTCTTGCCTGCTGCTACTTGGCTCACTGCAGATTTAGCAGCTTCATAGCCCCATTTAGTTTGTTTTGCTGTACGGTTATTCGCCAACGCCAACTCTATGGTACGAGTCTCATCGAGGTCCAATTTGCTCTCATATGTTTTACTATCTTGAACAGATTTTTCGGCTAATTGCTTTTGTGTTAATTGAATCGCTTCTTTTTGATATTTGCTTAATTGGTCTCCATTATTAACGGAAGTTGTAACTACATCAGCAGCCATTGCACCTGTAGTAGCTAAGGAGAGCATTACACCTAAGGATAAAACCTTTTTATTCATAATATGTACCTCCATACTCACCTAAAGTGAATGTATTAGTCTTTAAAATACTTGTTTGATACCAAAGTAGGTACCACCATTCGTGGAACCGAACGGTCTGGTCATTTGAATAACCCCATAAGTATCTTTATGTAAACGTATATCACTACGAATACGATATTTGCGATTGTTAAGGTCATATACCGCTGCGGATAATGAAACTGGACCACGTAAATTATAGTCAACGCCAAGTCCTAATTCACTTTCAAAAATACCGCCCCGTACTAGCCATTTAGAGCTAATGAATCGACCTGCATTTAAATCGAATTTAGTGCCATCGCCGATATTGGAAAGGCCAAGCTCAGCCATACCTTTATCATTATAAGCACGAACACGACCATTGATGCGGAATTCATCATCTGTTGTGTTATATAACAAATCTACAGAAGGCTCAACTTTAGTAGATGACTTTTTTTCAACATTATTTCCATCTACTACATTTCCACTTGCATCAGTTTGATATGCTTTACCACCCATCAATTTGTTGATGCGAGCTGAAATCTGTGCCGTATTATGTAATGTTTCCTTAATATTTTCCTGTGCTTTAGGATCAGTTACAGTAGACTCCATAGAACGAGCCATATTATCTACACGATCCGTAGTTTGTTTTAAGTTAGTCAAAATAGCACGCATATCATTGCCTGCATTACCATCTGCATTAAATTGTTGAGCAGCTTGATTTAGCTGTGCCGTTACATCAGCCATATTTTGTGTAATCGCTACAGCATTATCAGCCATCGTCGCAGTAGATTGCAAGGAATGTTTAAGTGCATTTTGCGTTGCTGGATCACCAATAATATTATTGATAGATTGCAACATTTTTTCGGTACCATCCATTAACTTTTGAGCACTTTGCATCGCTTTATCCATAGCGTCTGCACCTTCGCCCTTAACAGAGTCACCATCTTGTAAAAACACCTTAGATTGACCTGGTGAAATTTGAATAAATTTATCACCTAAAAAACCATCTGATCCCAATGTGAACGTAGAATCACTTGGAATTTGTGTTTTTTCATCAAGCTTCATTTTTACTACAACACCATGCGGAGTAATCTCGATATCAGAGACATTACCGATGGCCACACCTGAATATTTAACTTGATTGCCATTTTTTAGGCCATTAACTTGAGCAAAATCGCCAATAATCGTCATTTGTGGCTTAGCCCATATATCAATGCGACCTACAAAAAGTATTCCCGCAATAAATAGAGCTATACCTATTATTGTGAAAGCCCCTACCTTGGCCTCCGTCGTCCACTTCATTACACATCTCCCATCGCAGATACATTAATTGGTTCTGCTTCACCATGAATAAACTGTTGTACCTTTTTATTTGTAGAATTCTTAAAGTCTATTGTATCAGAAATTTCCACAAATTTCCCCTTATCAAGTAAAGCTATGCGATTTGCCACGTAAAACGCGGATTGCATATCATGTGTTACTACAATAGAAGTACAACCAAGCCGTTGTTGCATCCCCTTAATGAGCATACTAATCGTACCAGATGTAATAGGATCCAAGCCGGATGAAGGTTCATCATAGAGGATTAAGCTTGGGTCTAGCGCTATGGCGCGAGCTAAGCTAACGCGCTTTTTCATACCGCCTGACAATTCGTTAGGCATATAGGATTCATACCCTTTCAAACCGACCCAATCTAGTCGCTCTGCTACAATGCGTCGTATCTCATCGTCGCCTAAGTCCGTATGTTGACGTAAGCCAAAGGCCACGTTTTCGCCTACCGACATAGAATCAAACAGAGCAGAGTATTGGAATACCATCCCCATTTTTCTTCGTACTGTATTAAATTCATCTTCAGATAATGTTGTAATATCTGTGCCATCTACAATAATCTGTCCCGATGTAGGGCGCTGCAAGCCAATTAATAATCGAAGCAATGTACTTTTACCACTGCCACTACCACCTAATATGACTAACGTCTCCCCATCATCAATGGTGAGATTAATGGAGTCTAAAATCACACGTGACTCATAGGCAACTACAACATCGCGTAGTTCTATCATAAATCCCTCTAGCGTATCTACTAATATAACAAGGTAGATAAAAAGTAATTTAATACAAATACTAAAATAATACTAGTTACTACAGAACTAGTTGTGGAAAAGCCTACGGCTTCTGCGCCCATTTTAGTTTCCATCCCCTTATAGGAGCCTACCAATGCAATAACAGCACCAAACACACTGGACTTAACTAAGCCTAATGTGAAGTCTGAAATAGTAGAAAACATTTGAATAGAATCTAAATAGGTACTTGGCGCTAAACCCTTAATTGCAGTAGCCACAAAGTAACCACCTGCAATGCCAATTACTACACCATAAAACGCCAATATAGGCACCATAATCATACATGCTACTACACGAGGTACCACAAGATAACCAATAGGATCGACAGCCATAACACGAAGCGCATCGATTTGTTCGGTTACCTTCATTGTACCAATTTCAGCCGTGATGGCAGCGCCAACACGGCCAGCTAGTACTACCCCTACTAAGATGGGACCTAATTCACGTCCCATAGCAACAGCCATAAGACCACCTACAGTGCTTTGTGCACCATATGTAATCAATACATCTGTAATCTGTAAGGTCATAACTGCACCAGCAAAGAGTAACGTTAAACTGATAATCGGCAACGAATCTACGCCTAAGTGAGCCATCTGCTGAAACACATGCCACAGATTAATCATTTTCAGTTGTCTAATTGTGTGCCACACCAATAATGTAGCACTCCCCATCTGTGATAGGCCGTTCATTACAGCTCGTCCTATCGATTCTAGCCAATTCAACAGTTTAGCCCTTTCCCCTTACATTTTCAGCTTATTCAGCTGCATTAGTATCATTTACTTTAGATTCATCCTTTTTATCAGGTGTTTTTTGGTCTTGTTTATCAGATTTTTTCACATCTTGTTTATCAGACTTTTTCACATCTTTTTTACTGGATTTATCCTTTTTGGATTGGTCTTCCAATTCTAATTTATGTTCCATCTTGCTTTGATTTTTAACTTCTTTTACGCGTTTAGCTAATGCTTTATCGCGATCGGCTGGTTTCATAACATGAATTGTAAATTGACCATCACCTTGAACGATGTATTCCGTATCAATAGCAGTTTTTTCTATTTGATTATCATCGTCCTTACTAGAACTCAAATCTTCTTGACCTGTTTTTTTCTTTACATCCCCTGGCATAGGTTTTGATTCCACATCTTTAAGTTTAGCTTTTTTAACAGATTGGGAACCATCTTCATCAACAAGACTAATGCCATCTTCTAAAAACTCTACAACGATTTGATTATTTGTATCAGTCTTTTGAATTTCATCATAAAGTTCATTAAAATCTTTATGAACTTTTAAGCGACGTAAAATTTCATCAGTTAAATTATATTTTTGCTTTTCTAATACATAAGGTAATGGGATTTCACCGCCCCCACGCACCTCTAAGGTATACTTGCCAACAGCTTGATCCTCAGGAACCTTAAAGAAGATTTGTTTAACGACCTTCTCACCGCGGAACGGCTCCAACGTTACATCTACAACGATTGTATCACCAGGGGAAACAATGGTTGAAGATGCAGAGGCATCAACAAGCTTAGCTGTTTTCTTATCTTGTGTCACCTCAGTTTCTACAGAGATGTCAGAAATTTCATAATTAATGAATCGGTTATTCATAAGAACGTCGATAACATTATAGAACTCATCAACAGCCTTCTCAGAGATAGAGTCAGAGCTATAGAACATATTAGTTCGCGTCAACGGTTTATGCTCTTTACCTCTTGGTGTGATTGTATAAGAAATGGTAGCCGTACCAGCGCCACTACGATCCAACGTTTTATTCAACATGTTATATAGAGATGTAGCCGCTAAAGTCGGTGTCATCTCACTATCTTCAATAACCTTAACAGAGCTAGTTTTATCACGCCCCATATCAAGGTCTTTCAAATGGAATCGCATAGGGATCCCTGGAGAAATCACACCAGAAACACCTGCAATACCAGCACCTCTATCTTCAGTTACAGAGCCAACTTCCTTGCCCATAGAGCCCAATTTGAAAGCAGCATCATAACTTTTAACTACTGTAAAGATGCTTGCATTATGCATGAAGTAGTTTGAGGAGCCATGTTTTAAGAATGGATGACCAAAGGCAACAATCTTTTCCCCATCTACATAGGTAACAGTACCAATGGCCCCCAGTTTTAGGTCACCATCAACTAGTAATGCTGCTACAGAACCACCGGCTTCTAGAGGTTTAGCAATTTCATCACCACTAGCACTAGCCGTATCATATGTTTCATATTTATATTGTGGCAACTTGGATTTGAAGTAATCCATGGATGCTGCATCAAAGCCATAAGCCATAAGTGGCGTGCCAAGAGGGATCAATTGTTTATCATCCCATGGTTTGGATAAGTTCTTCTCATATGGAATATTCCATAATTTCACCATATCCTCGATAGGGGTAATCATCCCAATCGTACCATCTGCAAAGCCCCAGCCATAAGCAACAGCACCAACGAGCTTACCATTTATATATACAGGACTACCACTCATGCCATGAGCGATGCCGCCTGTTTTTTCCATAACAGGACCAGAGAACTTCGCTAAAATAAGATGACCAGATGGTCCCTTATCCTTCATGACACCAAGTACCTTTACATCAAAGGTAGAAATGGTATCTCCTACAATTACAGTTTTTGCAATGCCTTCCATACCTGTAGTTACATCATTGACAGGCATGAAATCAACAGCCTGTGCAGCTGTAAGTGAAGTACAGAAGAAAAGCGCCAGTATCGCTTTTCTATACCGACGCCAAGAATGAGAAAACTTCATTCCTTCTCTCCTTTATTTACTTTCTACTGTGACAACGATTTGATCACGAGAAACGTCTGAGCCCACTGTAACATTAACCGCCGTTACAGTACCAGTTACAGTAGATTTAGCAGCAGCCATAGGGCCAGCCAATGTCTCTACAGTTACCAATGTTTGACCTTCTGTTACAGCAGAGCCAACAGAAACTGTAGAAGCAACTTTACCTGTTAATACACTTTGGTATGATACAGGGGCCGCCATTACAGAGCTAACACTTAAAATGCCTAAAGCAGCTAATGCCAACACTACTCTTTTCATAACGATCCCTCCTTTTACAAAATTAGTTATATATTTATAGTATACTAAATTATTACTAATATTTCAAACAAAATTGTATGCAACGAATTCATTTTATAATTACAATATCCTCATAGGTCGTAGGATTTGAAGTCGCTTTATGAACGTATGTATCATTGACTACTAAATCAACACTACCTTGATTCGATAATTCAGCACCATCCACGACGCCTAGTTTGGATAATAGTTGAGCCCCTTCTTGTTGTGTAACCCCTACGGATTGAAGCCCAGCTTTATCAACAGTAAGAACCACCAAATTATGATCTTTAGTAGTTCCTATAAAACTACGAGCTTTATTATGGGTCCCATCAGCACCAACATAGTTACCATTTTTCAAAACCATAGTACCTGCTTGTAAAGCTGCTCCACCAGTGGTATTCACTTGTGCCAACTCCGGTCTATTTTGAATCGTAATCGGTGTGCCCACCTTTAATTTACGTAACGCATCCCTAGATTCTCCATGACCAGATAATACGTATTGGTTTTCTCCAATTTTAGAATTCCCTTTTTGACCACTAACCACCTTGCCATTAGCAACAGTCACTTCGTATCCAAAGTCATTAGTCTTTGTAGATGCCCCATACGCTGATGTATATAGAGTCAAAGCATTTTCTTTACGACTTGTATTAACAGAGGTAATCAGGAATGTATCCTTCTGTGTTTTAGCCTGTAGTAAAGGTCTTTTTTCTTCAATAAAATATCCACGATTTGGTGTATATCGCAAGGTGCCACGGTTAGAAATACGCTCTAAATCAATAGTTCCATCACTTGCTACCGAATAAGGGGGATCAAAACTACCACCTTTTACCTTTGCGCCAATTATAGCAGTATGCGATTGAACTACAGATGATAAGGGTTTACCTTCCGAAACATGAGCGACCACCATAGATGAATCATTGTCCACAGATAATGCAAAGGCTTGGATTTTTCCTTCTGCTACAGTGTTATTAATCTTGCTATACGTAACAGATTTATTTACATCCTTTGTTGTTTGTTGAGCATAGCTAGAAAACAAATCAACTACAATACGCGATGGCTTCTCCAATGTAAATTCATGATGTTGTACATCCTTGTTAGCCGTCAATGTTACTTGCAAAGATCCATTAACAGGTTGTAAGCCAATGCCTTTTAAAACACCTGTTTTTGTATTATTTTGCGCTATAGGACCCGTCAATCCATTTGTAGTACCACCAAGGTTAAGTGTAAGGGCATGTGTGGACTCATTATAAGACTTAGTCCAAGATACAGGCATTTCAGATACATCCAATACAATTCGACTTGTGCCTTCATGATTAGATACACGTACGCCTGTTAAATTCCCAGCCTCAGCATAAGGTATGGTACTGCCTAGAAAACCTAAAACAGCAAAAGTCATATATAAATATCGTTTCATATACAATTCCTCTATAGCGACAAACCATATTAATAAGGTTTATTTTTATACATCAATTTTATGCAATATACTTTTACTATAGTATACATCATAAAGATGAGAATTACAAAAAGAGGGCACTAAAAAACGAAGTTACTATCTACAGTTATTCCAATCATCAATGGCCTAACTATAAATAGCAACTTCGTCAATTTACATAGTATGTCAATACAATATTTTATTGTAATTCATCCAAGGTATCACGCAATTGTGACATTTCATCAAGAGCTTTAGCAACCCCTTTGATAACAGCATATCGTGGAGACTCTACCAAATACGATGCAATACCTACAGAACGTGTAATAACACGATCTAACCCATCGATGAGAGCACCGCCACCGGTAAGAATGATGCCGTGATCATTAATAGCCGCTACAAGTTCTGGTGGCGTTTTTTCTAAAATAGATTTAATTCCTTCTAGAATATTCATCACTTGCGCCTCTAAGGCACGTTGAATTTCTAAGGAATTAACAGCAACCATCTTAGGTAGTCCAGAGCTTGCATCACGCCCTCTAACCTCTATAGTTCGCTCCTTAGCACGACGATCTACAGTCCCGACAGAAATCTTAATCTTTTCTGCTGTTAAAGGTCCAATAACAAGTCTCTTCTTACGACGGATGTAACGGATAATAGATTCATTGAAGGAATCTCCCCCAATGCGAAGGGATTCACTTACAACAACACCCGTATCACAAAGAACTGCAATATCCGTAGTACCGCCACCAACATCGACAACCATGGCCCCAACTTGGTCTGCATCATTGAGACCTGTCCCCATAGCTGCCGCCAATGGTTCCTCTATCAAGACAGTCTTCTTGGCCCCAGTTCTAAGCAAAGCTTCTAAAATGGCCCGTTTTTCAACAGGTGTAATCCCAGATGGTACACATACGATAATACGCGTTTTCATCAATCTAGAAGCAGGCACGACTGAACGAATAAAATACTTTAACATAAATTCGGTCATATCATAATCTGCAATAACACCTGCTTGAACAGGGCGAATAACAGATATGCCTTTAGGTGTACGTCCTATCATAGTACGTGCAGCTTCGCCTAAGGCAAGAATATCCCCTGTTTTATCATCTTTCGCAATATAAGCTGGCTCATCTAAGACTAAGCCCTTACCTTTAGCGAAAATAAGAATATTCGCAGTTCCTAAGTCGATGCCCAAGTCAAAGTTTAATGAACGATTTAATCGTCCCATTAAATCGCCCACCTGCTCAGGACGAACTAGGCGCTTCAAGGTCATAGCTGGTGTAGTTTTTGCAATAGCTACAGTCTCACGATTACGACGTTCCACACGGCGCATCTTCGTGACTCTAACCATGGCTTCACGCATATTGGAAGCTAAATGGCTAGCTTGCTTTGCTACGCCCTCAGAAAGCTTTGTGGACTTGCGTTTTGTCCTACGCAATGGCTTTCGATTAGTGCTAGTTTTAGCATTTTCAACCTTAGCAGCACCTAAGTTTTGTTGCTCGTTGTATAAAGCCGGCCCTTTTGAGCGCCGGCTTCGTTTCTTTTTATTCTGTTTTGGCTCTGTACTTTTATTCGTCAACCCGAACAATATCAGCACCTAACCTTTGCAATTTACCTACGAAATCATCATAACCACGATCGATATGATGTAAACGACCAACTTCTGTTCTACCTTCTGCAGTCAACGCAGCACAAACAAGAGCCGCACCTGCACGCAAGTCTGTAGCATTAACTACAGCACCATGTAAGCGTGGCATACCTTCTACAATCGCTTGACGATTGTCGATATCGATATGGGCACCCATTTTGCGAAGTTCTGCAACGTGCATGAAGCGGTTTTCAAATACAGTTTCTGTTACTGTACTTGTGCCTTCAGCAATTGTAGTAAGCGCCATAAATTGAGCTTGCATATCTGTTGGGAAGCCTGGGTATGGCAATGTTTTGATATCAACAGCTTTAATGCCTTTGCCAGTGCTGATAACACGAATACCATCAATTTCTTCCTCTACAGTAACGCCAGCTTCTTTCAACTTAGCTACTACTGGTTTCAAATGTTCTGGCAATGCATTTTCTACAAATACGTCGCCACCAGCCATAGCTGCGGCAATCAAATATGTACCAGCTTCGATACGGTCAGGAATAACCGTATGAATCGCACCATGTAATTGAGGCACCCCTTCAATGCGAATTACATTGGTACCAGCACCGCGAATATTAGCGCCCATTGCATTTAAGAATGTCGCTAAATCAACGATTTCAGGTTCTTCCGCAGCATTTTCGATAACAGTTTTACCTTCCGCCATAGAAGCCGCCATAATTACATTTTCTGTAGCCCCTACACTTGGGAAATCCAAGTAAATTTGAGTACCTTTAAGGCCTTCTGGAGCATGTGCATATACATAATCTTCAGTAATTTCAATTTTAGCACCTAACGCTTCAAAAGCTTTTAGGTGAAGGTCGATAGGACGTGCACCAATTGCACAACCACCTGGCATGGAGATTTTAGCCTCCCCTTTGCGCGCCAAAAGTGGACCCATTACAAGGAAAGATGCACGCATTTTGCGTACAAGCTCATAAGGAGCTTCCGTAGCAGTTAATGTAGATGCATCGAAAATAATTTCATCATCTGCTTTATTACGAGTGATTTTAACCCCCAAAGACTCGATAACTTGGCAAATCGTACCTACATCTTCCAAATTTGGAATTTCAAGTAATTTACTAGGCGTTGATGCTAGTAAAGTACCGGCAATAATAGGGAGTACCGCATTTTTAGCACTACTAACACGTACACGGCCTTCCAACCGATTGCCACCTTGAATGATTAGCTTTTCCAACAGAATTCCTCCTACACTTTTATATCGATCATCTTGTATGAACTACAAGACGTTGTATTTATAACGTCATATACTGAATATTATTATACTATTTTTCGATATATCTCATCAAGAGACTGTGAGAAAATACTGAGAAAAAAAGCCCCTCATTTTTTTGAATAGTTCACCCCAAAATAATGATATATTTTGGGGTCCCATTCATATAGAGGGGCTTCTTATTATTTTACTTTTAAGGATTTTAACTTGTCATCCATATGCACTGTATCTAAGAAACGAACAGTACCAGTTTTAGAGCGCATTACGATAGTATGTGTACGCGCACCACCTGGGAAGTATTGAATAGCATTCAATAAGTTACCGCGAGTAATAGCAGTAGCTGCGAAGATAACATCATCTGTACGAACTAGATCATCCAATGTAAGTACTTGATTTACATCGGTAATGCCCATTTCATGACAACGACGAATTTCTTCTTCTGTTTCTGGTTTCAAGCGTGCTTGCATATCCCCACCTACACATTTCAAAGCAGCTGCAGCCAATACGCCTTCTGGTGCACCACCAGTACCAACAACCATGTGTACCCCAGAACCTTCAATACAACATTCCATAGCTGGGTTAACATCACCATCAGAAATTAACATAATACGTGCACCAAGATCACGGGCTTCTTTCATCAAACCATGATGACGTTCACGATCAAGCATAACAAGTGTAATTTCATCGACATTGCGATTCATTTTTGCCGCTACATTTTTAATATTTTCAGTTAAAGATTTAGTAATATCGATGGCACCTGCACCACGAGGACCAACGCAAAGTTTTTCCATGTACATATCTGGTGCATGTAACAAGCCACCTTTTTCAGCAATAGCCATAACTGCAATCGCACCATTTTGGCCTTTTGCAATCAAGTTTGTGCCTTCAATTGGGTCAACTGCGATATCTACTTCTGGGCCACCAGCACCTACATGTTCACCAATGTAAAGCATAGGCGCTTCATCAATTTCGCCTTCGCCGATAACTACAGTACCAGAAATACGAACAGAGTCAAATGCTTGACGCATTGCATCTACAGCAAGACCATCCGCTGCATCCTTCTGACCGCGACCAAGTAAACGACCACTGCGCAAAGCAGCCGCTTCAACGACACGAGCAAATTCCAAAGATAATGTACGATCCATAATAGGCCTCCTTATAAGTCCTGTGTGTATTGTAATATGACTCTTACATTGAGCCGAATACTTAACTTATTGATTAGCTTGTTTCCAATCTGCCATAAATTTTTCAAGCCCTGCATCCGTCAATGGATGTTTCATGGCTTGCATAAGTACTTTGAATGGTACTGTTGCAATATGAGCACCAGCTTTAGCACAATGAATAATATGCAATGGCGTTCTCACACTAGCCGCAATAATTTCAGTTTCAATGCCATGAATAGCAAATATATCTGCAATATCTTGAATCAATGTAAGGCCGTCCATGCTGATATCATCAATACGACCAACAAATGGGCTCACATAGGTAGCGCCAGCACGAGCTGCTAACAAGGCTTGATTGGCAGAGAAGATTAACGTTACATTAGTTTTAATACCTTCTTTGCTTAAAACCGCAACAGCTTTAAGACCTTCTGGAGTCATAGGCACTTTAATAACTACATTGGAGCCTAATTTTACAAGCTCATGAGCTTCAGCGATCATGCCTTCTGCATCTGAAGCAATAACCTCTGCACTTACAGGACCTTCTACAAGATTTGCAATTTCAGAAATAACTTGTTTTAAATCGCGTTTAGCTTTCACGATAAGGGATGGGTTAGTAGTAACACCATCGATAAAGCCAAAAGCATACGCTTCTTTAATCTCATCAAATTCTGCGGTATCAATAAAGAACTTCATCAAATGCCCCCTCTTATTTTGCTGCCTTGATTACTTCTACGCCACCCATGTAAGGAACAAGTACCTTAGGAATTACAACGGAACCATCAGCTTGTTGGTAATTTTCCAAGATAGCTGCTACTGTACGACCTACAGCAAGACCAGAGCCATTTAATGTATGAAGGAATTCTGGTTTACCTTTAGGTCCACGACGGAATTTAATATTTGCACGACGAGCTTGGAAATCAGTCATATTGGAGCAAGAAGAGATTTCTCTGTACTTGCCTTGAGCTGGCATCCATACCTCTACGTCATATGTTTTAGCAGAACCAAAGCCAATATCACCTGTGCAAAGTGTAATTACACGGAATGGTAATTCCAATAAACGTAATACTTCTTCTGCATTATCAGTTAACTTTTCTAATTCTGCATAAGAATCTTCAGGTTTAGCTAATTTAACCATTTCAACTTTGTTGAATTGATGTTGACGGATAAGGCCACGTGTATCACGACCTGCAGAACCAGCTTCAGCACGGAAGCACGCTGTAAATGCAGTGTAGTATTTAGGCAATTCTTCTTCGCTCAAGATTTCACCGCTATGATAATTAGTCAATGTAACCTCTGCTGTAGGGATCAAGAAGTATTCAGTATCCTCTACATGGTACATATCTTCAGCAAACTTAGGTAATTGACCAGTACCTGTCAAAGTTTCACGAGTTACCATATATGGAGTCATCATTTCAGTGTAGCCTTGTTTATCTACATGAAGATCAACCATGAAGTTAATAAGAGCACGTTCTAAACGAGCACCTAAACCTTTATATACTGTGAAACGAGCACCACTCATTTTACCAGCCCGATTGAAATCAAGGATATCAAGATTTTCACCTAAATCCCAATGAGCTTGTACCTCAAAGTCAAATTGACGTGGTTCGCCCCATTTACGTTGTTCCACATTTTCATCTTCATCAGCACCAACAGGAACAGATGCATCGCACATATTTGGCAACATCAAAGCCGCATCACGTAATTTAGCTTCTACATCGCGAATACGATTATCAAGCTCTGCAATATCATCGCCTACTTTTTTCATTTCTGCGATTTTATCATCCGCATTTTCTTTATTGCGTTTTAATTGGCTAATTTCTTCAGTTACGGAATTACGAAGAGCTTTTAACTCCTCTACTTTACCAATCAACTGACGACGTTCATCATAAGCGGATACAAAGGTTTCCAAATCGCCTTTCGTGTGACGATTATCTAAGTTTTGTTGCACTAAATCAATATTTTCACGGACAAATTTCAAGTCTAACATACTATAAACCTCATCTTCCAACTATGCTACGAACAATATATTCAATACGTTTAAGTATACCATATATTGGTGTATTTATCATTAAATTATAAGCCATCTACTAGATTTCTAATTAATTTTTATACTATTCATCATCGTCTTCTTCTAGTAAATAATCCTTTGCCATCCATTTTCGGGTACCTGTGAAAGAAATGGTTACCCATTTTTCAGTTGGATTCCCTCCGATTTCTTGGTCAATTTCATTGCGAATTGCATCGATTTCAGCAATCGTTTGATACGGAAAATTCTTACGAACTAAAATATCAATCTCAATAATTCGAGTGTTGCCATATACTTGTACACTAGAAACATAATCTTTGAAATTGTACTTTTCCATAAAGCGATCCATAATTTCTTGCACTTCATTATGTAATGAAGTCGGTGCCCATCCCAATACTTGTTTTACGGATGGGATAATAATGCGGAACGCGGATGGTATCATCTGTACGGCTAATACGATGAGAACAATCGGGTCAATATACGCTGCCCAATCAGCATATGCAGTTCCTTCTAACATAATAGCCACTACAAAGCTAATCAAGATAGCTGCTTCAAGTAACGCGTCAACATACCAACTCACATTATCAAATTTAATTAAGTTGGACTGTAAGCTTTTATTAATTCGTCGTACATACAAGTAATAGATTGTATCAGCAACGGTGAAGAAGATGGCATAATAAATGGCTGGTCCAAAATCTACATGACGGCCACCTGATATAAGGTCTGTAATGCCACTAGATAGAGCGTAAATTACAATTAGTAATATAAAGAATCCTTCTACGGCGAGTACTAAAGGTTCAAACTGCCAATAGCCAAATTGAAAGCGCTTACTCGTTTCACGGGCTATTAACTTTGCCGTCATGAGCATCATGATCTTAATTACAACATCGACAAAGGAAAATACCCCATCTAATAAGACCGCGCTAGATCCTGTAACAATCCCCATTATAGTACCACTTACTGCTACAAGGGCCATTAGCCCTACGGATTGCATAAGTAACTTCTGTTCTATAGAGCGCCTTGCCCCTAATATATCCATCAAGTCCCCCACTTTCTTAATTTATACATCTTTTTATTATACACCACGGGCATTGATGCGCAACATGAGGTCAAAATAAAACAGGTAGCTTGCATGATATACAAACTACCTGCTATGGATACTATGTAAATTCTTTTTTATTGCCAGCTTTAATACAGGTTAACTATTAACCTTGAAAACCTTGAGGATTCAGTAATACCTGTCCCGCTACATAGCGCTCAACGATATGTCGATCATCACCAACATATAACCAACGCTCTAACCTCTCCTCTAAGGTGCGTTCATTCGGGTCAAATAGTGATGTATCATCAATGATAAGGGCATCTAGTTCACAGCCTTTTTCAAAGCTACCAACCTTACCAAAGAACTTACCTCCACCCTTTGTAGCCATATAGAAGGCTTCACTTAATGTGAGGGGCGCATAATTTGAATCCACTTCCACCCATTTCATCTTAGATAATCCAATTGCTTCTGTAAGAACCTTCGCCATTGATACAATATGACCGCCTGAGATATCAGAACCTAAACCAATCGGTATATTCCGTTTCATTAGCTTACGAATCGGTGCAATACCACTTGATAGATTTACATTGGAATATGGGCAATGCGATACCATAGTTTGTGTTTCAGCCATACGATCCATCTCGATATCACTTAAATGAATGCAATGAGCCATTACCGTTGGCGTCCGCCCCATCAATTTATGTTCATAATACACATCTGTATAATTTGGTGACTCAGGATGTAATGCTCCTACCCAATCAATTTCACCGTGATTTTCAGATAAATGGGATTGAACTGGTACTTTGTACTCTTCTGATAATGTGCCAAGACCATCCATTAATTCGCTCGTACAAGATGGTACAAAACGAGGGGTAATAATAGGTTTTACCAATGGACCAAATTGAGCCGATGCCTCTAACCAGTCTTTCGTATCCGCTAAGGATTGACTTGTTTCTTCAATCAAGAAATCTGGACTATTGCGGTCCATATTGACCTTGCCTACATAGGCAGATAATCCAGCTTTTTGTAAAAGTTCCATCAACACTAATGTGCTCTCTTTATGGATAGTGCCGAACAATATGCTTCTAGTAGTCCCATTGCGCCATAAGTCTTGTACAAAGGCACCATATACTAGCCGTGCATAATCTAGATTACTAAACTTTGCCTCCTCAGGAAATGTATAGGTTTCTAACCAAGGTAAAAGTTCTTTATCCATCCCAAGGCCACGATTACAATACTGTGGAGCATGTGCATGTGTATCTACAAAGCCTGGAATAATGAGATTATCACCATAATCAGTAACCTCACAATCTGCATAGGCTGGTGGAATACTTTCACCACAATATACAACTACACCATCTACGGCAATGATATAGCCATGTTGAATCGATATAAATTCTGAAGGACGCGATGTATATAAGATATTCCCTTTTAAAATAACTGTCGAATTCATATAACCTCCTCGCGTAATTAGAGCCCTAAAATGCTAAGCTCATATAACACGCTAGTTTTTTCTTTAATAGACTATGCTATATGATTCATAGTATATGCTATTTAAATAGCAAAGTGAATGATGAACGCCACAGTCATAATTTACATCTCATATTCTTTTTTCAATACATAGCCATATGCTTGTTTATGCCCATTCGATTGTTCAGTAATGTATACACCTTGTATTTCTGGCGCAAAGCCAGGCAACTGATTGATGCCTTCCTCTAAGGCTAAGAAGTAGTCACAAGCAGTCTTAGACCAACGCTCTCCAGGTTGCACGCATAATACACCAGGTGGGTACGGTAGAGCTCCTTCAAGAGCAATGCGACCTTCTGCCTCGCGTAGCGGTACTAATTCCCCCTTGTTACGTTGGAACTCAAAGTTTGCCTCTTGTGGATTCATGACATAGTCTGGGAAATATTCACGAGAAAATAGCCGTTGTTGTAAGAGGCTTACATTTCTAGACTTATAAAAATCATGCATTTCTTGACATAGCTGACGAATACTATAACCTTTATATTTCTCTATATGACTATAGTAAATAGATGGCAACACTTCTTTCATCGGTGCATCTCGGTCTATGAGATTTTCAAAGCGAACGAGTTCCTCCACGAGTGCATCCATCTTATGCTTAGATTCTGCTGGTGTCATAAGAAATAAGATCGTATTTAAATCACATTTTTCAGGAATGATTCGATTTTCCCGTAAATAATTAGCAAGAATATTAGCAGGAATACCAAACGCTTCATATTCTCCGGTCTCTACATTAATTCCTGGTGTAATCAACTGGAATTTACAAGGATCGATAAAATACTGCCCCTTACCATAGCCCTTAAATGAATGCCATTTCGCTTCTGGTTCAAAGGCAAAATAATTTACATCTTCCGCCATGACCTGTGTATTTCCGTCTTCCCATTTTTTGCCATGCACTATCGGTGGTACTAATGGACGGAGATATTTGCATTGCTTCAACACAGCTTTACGAGCATCAATAGCAACTTCAACACACTCACGCCACAGGTTTTGTCCCAACTCACCTTCATGGATTTTAGCATTTACATCGAGAGAGGCAAATAAGGGGTAAAATGGCGAGGTTGACGCGTGCATCATAAAGGAGTTGTTAAAACGTTTATGATCTACATAACGGTCTTGCCCCTTTATATGACTATCCTTCTTATGAATTTGAGAGGTTTGAGAAAAACCTGCTTGTTGCTTATGTACCGATTGGGTTACTAAAATCCCAGGATCATTTGGACCTAACTCTAATAATAGGGGACTACAATCTTTCATCATAGGAATAAACTGTTCATATCCGACCCAAGCAGAGTCAAAGAAAATATAATCACAAAGATGACCAATTTTATCTAATACTTGGCGTGCATTATAAATTGTACCATCATAGGTGCCTAATTGAATGACGGCTAGCCGGATAGGACGTTTGGCTCGAGCTTTTTCAGGCGATTTTTCTGCAATCAAAGATCGAATATAACTTTCATCAAAACAATGATCTAAAATACCGCCAATGGACCCAAAAGGATTGCGCGCTGTCTCAAGATATATAGGGGTAGCACCAGACATAACAAGACCACCATGGCAGATGGATTTATGATTATTCCGATCATATAAGATAATATCGCCCGGTGTTAACAGAGCATTAAGTACTACCTTATTCGCTGAAGATGTACCATTTAACACAAAATAGGTCTTATCAGCATTATAGACTTTAGCTGCATGCGCTTGCGCATCATAAGCATAGCCTTCGTGAATTAAAAGATCTCCTAACTTTACATCCGCATTACAAAGGTCTGCTCTAAAAATATTCTCTCCAAAGAAATTGTAGAAAGCGCGACCTGTAGGATGTTTATAGAAAAACTGACCGCCTTGATGTCCTGGGCAATCAAATTGCGAATTTTGATTCCCTACATAATCAGATAAAGCCTTGAAAAATGGTGGTAAAATGGAATTTTCATAGCTTGCTACAAGCTTTTCTATCTCTGATTTGCAGTCGTCCATATTGGTAGAGGAAAACTCTATAATAGATGCTATACGATCCTTATAAAAGGATATATCCTTAGATTCATCAAATCTTAGGAGAATAACAGGTATACCAAAGGTATGAATTTGATTATTATTGATAAGTTCTAAGTCACAATCGCCAATGACAACGGCACCGACATCTATAAAATCTGTATCACAAACAGGAACACATATACGACCCTCTATAGAGCTAATTTGGGATTGTACGGAATCAGATAAGGCAACCTTCAAATGTTTCACAGCCTCCTCCTTTCGTAACTATGTATCACACTCGATATATAATCAACACATATGGAATAAAACATAGTATAAAACATATAACGAATAAAAAGGCTCCCTACTCAAAGAATAGGGAGCCTTTTAGTTTTAGATTATTCAGCTGCTTCTTCTTCAGCTTCAATATGCTTAGGAGCTTCTGGTTTCATCAATGGGAACAACAATACATCGCGGATGGATGCAGAGTCTGTTAAGAACATAACAAGACGGTCGATACCAACACCTAAACCAGCTGTTGGAGGTAAACCGTATTCAAGAGCTGTAACGAAGTCTTCATCCATACGGTGAGCTTCATCATCACCAGCTTCACGTTCTTTCAATTGATTCAAGAAACGTTGTTTTTGGTCGATTGGGTCATTTAACTCGGAGAAGCCATTTGCCAACTCACGGCCATAAATGAATGCTTCAAAACGTTCTGTAGCCAATGGATTTTCACGACTTGCTTTAGCAAGTGGAGAAATTTCTTTTGGATGACCATATACGATAGTTGGTTGAATCAAGTTTTCTTCTACATAATCTTCGAAGCAAAGATTTAAGATTTTACCAATACCATCATTTTCTGTGTATTCTACATTTAAGCGATCTGCAATAGCACGAGCTTCTTCTACAGTAGTAACTGCATCAAAGTCTTCACCAGTGTATTTTTTTACACCTTCAGCCATTGTGATACGATTCCAAGGTGGAGTCAAATTGATTTCTGTACCTTGGTATGTAATTTCTTGTGTACCGAGAACTTCTTGAGCACAGTAGGACACAAGGTTTTCTGTTAAGCGAATTGCATCTTCTACATCGCCATAAGCTTGGTAGGATTCAATAGTAGTGAATTCTGGGTTATGACGATTATCGATACCTTCGTTACGGAAACAACGGTTCATTTCGAATACGCGGTCCATACCACCAACGATCAAGCGTTTGAGGTACAATTCTGGTGCAATACGCATGTAAATATCGATATCAAGCGCATTGTGGTGAGTGATGAATGGACGTGCAGCAGCACCACCAGGGATAGCATGCATCATTGGTGTTTCTACTTCCATAAAGCCATCACGCATCATGTATTCGCGAATCTTAGCAACGATTTGAGAGCGTTTTACAAATGTATCACGCACTTCAGGATTTACAATTAAATCAACATAACGTTGACGGTAACGAAGTTCTGTATCCTTTAAACCATGCCATTTTTCTGGTAATGGACGTAAAGATTTAGATAACAAAGTTAATTTGTTAACTTTAATTGTAACTTCTCCTGTATGAGTTTTAAATACGTGACCTTCAACACCGATAATATCACCGATATCAAGCATTTTTACGTATTTATAAGCATCTTCACCCAATACATCTTTGCGGAAATATACTTGAATATCGCCGGATTTATCACGCATATTCGCAAATGCTGTTTTACCATGGGAACGGATTGTCATCAAACGGCCTGCAATAACTACAGGTTGACCGTCATATTTCAAGAAGAAGTCATCTTTAATGTCTTTTGCATTATCTTTTACAACAAAACGTTGACCAAATGGATAGATACCATCCGCTTCGTATTCAGCCAATTTGTCGCGGCGAATTTGCATTTGCTCATTCAGCTCTTCTTGTACATTTTTAATTTCTTCACTCATGTTATCGCCTCTTCGTCAGTAAATGTAAATTATTGGATTGCTAACACTTTGAATGTAACAGGACCATCTGGTGTGGAAACTTCTACTTCATCACCTTTACGTTTGCCCAAAATAGCTTTACCTACAGGAGATTCGTTAGAGATACGATTGTTAAATGGATCCGCTTCAGAGGAACCAACGATAACATATTCTAATTCATCATTGTACATTGTATCTAATACAGTTACTTTGCTACCTACGGATACAACATCACCTTTTACGGATTCGTCGATGATTTTCGCAGTGTTAATTTTATTTTCAAGCTCTACAATATGACCTTCGATGAAAGCTTGTTCATTTTTTGCATCGTCATATTCAGAGTTTTCACTGATATCGCCATATTCAATAGCAGTCTTAATACGTTCAGACACTTCAATACGACGTACAGATTTATAATACGTTAATTCTTCTTCTAATTTCTTTAAACCTTCGGCGGTAAGTAATGTTTCTTTTACGTCTGCCATGGGTACCCCACTCTTTCTACATATAAATAAAATAAGAAAAAAGTGCCATAGTAAGATGACACCTTATCTTTTATTTCTAAATTATCTCAACCATTATATAAAAATACTGTACATTTGTCAATCTGACTACATTTCAGACAGTATTTTACGATATGATTCTAGCTCATTGTGAAAGCTTGTTACGGTATGAATTGTATTCACACGATTGCGCCAATATGCAGATTCAGGGAGTCCCTTCATATACCAGCCTGCATGAGTTCGTATTTCCTTAACGGCCATACTCTCCCCCTTATATTGACACAATAGATCAAAATGCTTTAACAACATATCGAGACGTTCAATATCAGTTGGCGCCGGTAACACTTCACCGGTCTCTAAATAATGGTGAATGCGACCGAAGATCCAAGGATTGCCCTGTGCACCACGCCCTACCATTACAGCATCACATCCTGTTTCATCGAGCATGCGCTTCGCATCCTCTGGTTCCACGATATCACCATTGCCAATTACAGGTACAGACACAGCCTCCTTTACAGCCTTAATATAGGACCAGTCCGCATGGCCACTGTACATCTGTTCCTTTGTACGACCATGTACAGCAATAGCTGCGACTCCCGTAGATTCAATGCGCTTTGCAAAGTCTACTACATTGATGGATTCACTATCCCAACCAATGCGCATTTTCACCGTTACAGGTACATCGACAGCCTTAACTGCCGCCTCTGCTACGCGTGCCGCCAAATCAGGATTTTTCATAAGTGCAGAGCCATCCCCTGAGGAAACAACTTTTTTAACAGGACAACCCATATTGATATCTACAATATCTGCACCCGCATCAGCTACAACCTTTGCACCGATGGCAATCGCCTCTGGATTAGAACCGAAGATTTGCATAGAAACAGGACGTTCCAGATCTTCAAGGCGCAACAATTCATGAGTGCGCTCATTTTTATATTTAATGCCCATAGCACTTACCATTTCGGTACATACCAAGGCAGCGCCATATTCTTTGGCCAGTAAACGATAGGCAATATCGCTAACCCCAGCCATTGGCGCTAATATGGCTTGACCATCAATTTTGACGGATCCTATTTGCCATTGTTTATTGTTCATATAATTCTATATCCCCTAACAAAAAGGGTACAGCATAAGCTGTACCCGAATGTACACTACTTTGTTACCTATACGTAACTATATTATAGTAGCATTATTTATTTCTTTCGTAAATAAGGCGTAAGCCTTCTAATGTAAGCATAGGCTCTACATGGTCAATGCAGTCTGTAGCGCTGCTGATAAGCTGTGCTAAACCACCTGTAGCCACAACGGTTACTTGTCCGCCCATTTCAGCTTTCATACGAGATACTAGACCTTCTACTTGGCCTACGTAACCATAAAACATACCAGATTGCATAGAAGATACGGTGTTGCGACAAATCACTTGACCAGGATCTCTGACATCGATACGTGGCAATTTAGCAGCTCGTTGGAATAAAGCCTCCGCAGAAATTGTAACACCTGGAGTAATTACACCGCCCATATAATCGCCATTACCTTGAACTGCACAATAGGTTGTAGCCGTACCAAAGTCGATAATGATTAAATCACCTTTATATTGTTCATGTGCAGCCACAGCATTTACGATACGGTCAGCCCCTACTTCACGAGGATTATCATACTTAATAGCGATACCAGTCTTAGTACCAGGTCCAACAATGAGAGGATTTACATTAAAATAACGTAAACATACCCGTTCTAATGTAGGCATCAACGGTGGCACAACTGAAGAAATGATAATATCTTTAATATCTTTCACATCAACCTTGCGATCGTGGAAGAATAAATTCATCATCAACATGCCATATTCATCAGTGGTCCGAACGCGATCCGTGGAAATACGCCAGTGACCTACAAGCTCTGTCTTGTCGTATACACCGAGAACAATATTGGTGTTCCCCACATCAATTACTAATAACATGAATGCCTCCTATTTGCGCGGACGAATTGACACGTCCCCTGCCACAATACGTTTAACTGTCCCATCAGGGATTCTTACTAGTAAGTTACCATCTTCATCAATATCTGTAGCTACCCCTTCATAGGTATTTCCTGGTGCTCTCACTTCAATTTCTTCGCCAAGGGTTACCGATAATTGGCGCCATTCATTTAATGTTTCCTCAAAGCCACTATCGAGGACTTCATAATATTGATGTTCTAAGGATTCCAAAATAATTTTAAAAGCTTCTGTCCGTTCAATATCAATGCCTTCCATTGTTAATGACGTAGCAATTAACTTCAATTCTTCTGGAAGTTCTTCTTGTTTAGTCTTTACATTGACACCTATGCCCATAACAATATAGGAAATTTCCTCCATAGAGCCGGACATTTCTGTCAAAATACCAACTAATTTACGACCATTTACAAGGATATCATTTGGCCATTTAATACCTGCATCTGTAAGGCCCATTTTATGAAATGCCTTTGTTAATGCCACGGCAGCCATCAATGTACACTTCGGTGCTTCTACTGGTGCAAAGTCAGGGCGTAAAATGAGACTAAACCATAGACCTTTTCCGAATGGAGAATACCATCCACGAGACAAACGACCGCGACCAGCAGCCTGTTCCTCTGTAACAACAACCGTGCCTTCTTCTGCACCTTGTTGTGCTAAGCGACGAGCTTCTAGGTTTGTAGATTCGGTAGTGTCCATATAGACATACCGTTTACCAAATACATCTGTTTTTAAGATTTGCTTCATTGCTAATGGACTCAACAAATCAGGTTCCTCCAATAATCGATACCCCCTCTTGGTATAAGATTCTATTTTGTAGCCTTTTTGACGTAATGCTTTGATATGCTTCCAAATAGCTGTGCGCGAAACATGACACGCTTCCGACATATCTTGTCCCGATACGAAACTACCTTGGTTTTGTCTCAAGAATTCTAATACTTCATCACGCATAGTTTAGAGCCCCTTTCTTTGTCAACCTAGGTTTACAATTCGATTGTACAAGTGTACCCTATAAAATGCAAGGATTATTTAAAATAATTAATGGTATAATACATGTAGTATTAAGTTATACCTTATGTAAAAGATAACAATAGTATGGTCTATCATTATCTGGGGAGATATATGCAACAATTTACATTAGAAGAAAAAAATGAAGTTCTAGAGAACCCATTTATCCATATTCACAGAAAACTTGATGTCCTATTAAACATAGGCAAGTTGCTTATGGAATGTGGTGCTGATACAAATCGGATTATTGAAGAGATGTTAAAAGCTGCCACATTTATGGGTATTCCTCATAATTACTTAAATATTCATATTTCATATACTACCATCATGGTGAATCTATTGCATAAAGAACGTTCCATAACAGTTTTTAGAAAAACACCAGTTCATGTTCCCAATATGGCCATGATCAATGCCGTATCTAAACTCACATGGCGCGCCTTCGAACGACATTACTCGCTCACAACCTATGAACAGCTCATTTCAAAATTAGATTCTACTATACCTGTATATCCTGATTGGATAAAAGGTATTGCATGTGCCCTAGGTTCTGCAGGGCTCGCCTTTCTATATAGTGGTGATATGATAGCTTTTATAGTAACAATTATTTGTTCTCTAATCGGCTATTTCACACGTACTCTATCCGTGCGTTTAGGCTGTAATGAGTATGTAGGTATTGCATTAGGTGGATTTGCCGCTATGGTTTCTGCCTACGGTTTCTATTCACATATTGAACAGGATTCATTAGTTTATGTTCTTGTATGCTGTACCTTATTTATGATTCCAGGCGTACCGCTTATTAATGCCGTCATTGATACAATAAACAATCATATCTTATCGGGTATTACACGAGCCATTAGAACAATTCTCATCGTAGGTAGTATGACCTTAGGTATGGCCATGGCCTTATACTTTAATCCAATGCCTGCATTTAGTTTTGTAGACATTAAACCTCATGTACTATCCATTGAACAGATTATAGGTTCTTTTATGGCCGCTGCGTCATTCGCTGTTTTATTTAATGCTCCTGTACGCCTCTTGCTCTCAATCGGTATTGGCGGTGTATTATGTGTCTTTATTCGCAATTTACTAGCTGTTGAATTGGGATTCTCTATTGCTGGGGCCACCTTTGTAGGGGCCGCCGTGATGAGCATTATTTATGTAAAAGTTTCTACCTGGCTTAAAACATCTAGTACGATCATTATCGTTCCGTCTGCTATCGCATTAATGCCAGGGATTCTATATTATCGTTTTCTATTCGATATTCTTCACATCAATGCACTCAATGAATCTGGACTTGTTTATATGGTGCAGAATGGCGTAACAGGTATTTTAACCATCGTTGGCATCGCTGTCGGTGTGGCCATACCGCATGTATTAGCACAGAAATACTTAAAATCACTTAAGGAACGTCGCATACAAGAATATTTAGCAACCCGTCACATCCATGATGGACAATAAAAAAGAGCTGGTCTCCAAGGAGATCAGCTCTTTTTATTTGGACAGTATCCATTATTTAATTTCGTTAGAAGGTGTTTCACTAGGCGCTTCCACTGTAGAAGTGTGCTCATTAGCATCTACAACCTCTGGCACTACAATACCTACCGCTTCTAACGTAGCTTTAGGTTCCTCTATTTCAGGGGCTTTCGTTGTACCATATTTGTAAAGATTATCTACTGCTTTCGCATCGATTGTTTCTTCCTCTAATAAAGCATTTGCCATATCATGTAAGAATTTCTCGTTATCGCTAAGAAGTTTTGTTACATCTTTATAAGCTTCTTCAACAATGCGATGAATTTCAGCATCGATTTTTGCAGCAATTTCTTCACTGTAGTTGCGTTCATGGCCAAGGTTTTTACCCAAGAATACTTGTTCTTGTTGTTCACCAAATACGATAGGACCAAGCTCATCGCTCATGCCCCAACGCGTTACCATGGCGCGTGCTGTATTCGTTACACTTTGAAGGTCACCAGAAGCACCTGTACTGATTTCATCCAAAATCAAGGCCTCTGCCACACGACCACCAAGAGCTACGCGAATATCCGCTAATAATTGAGATTTTGTTTTGTAGTTTTGTTCCTCTGTAGGAAGCATCATAGTGTAACCACCTGCTGCGCCACGAGGAATGATTGTTACCTTATGAACAGGATCTGCATGAGGCAACAAATGTGCCACAATGGCATGACCAGATTCATGGTACGCTGTTAACTTGCGATCCTTATCACTCACAATGTGACTGCGGCGTTCAGGACCCATGCTAACCTTTTCACTAGCTTCTTCAACTTCAGCCATAGTGATTACTTTTTTGTTAAGACGAGCCGCTAATAGAGCCGCTTCGTTTAACAAGTTACTTAAGTCGGCACCAGTAAAGCCTGGAGTTTTCTTAGCAATTGTTTTTAAGTCTACATCGTCAGCTAATGGCTTGTTACGAGCATGTACTTTCAAGATGGCTTCACGACCGCGTAAGTCTGGACGACCTACGATAACTTGACGGTCAAAACGACCTGGGCGCAATAGCGCTGGGTCAAGAATATCTGGGCGGTTTGTAGCTGCGATGGTAATAATACCTTCGTTGGCACCGAAGCCATCCATTTCAACGAGCAATTGGTTCAATGTTTGTTCACGTTCATCGTGACCACCACCAAGACCTGCGCCACGTTGGCGACCAACCGCATCAATTTCGTCGATGAAGATAATACATGGCGCATTCTTTTTCGCTTGTGTAAAAAGATCACGTACACGAGATGCACCAACACCTACGAACATTTCTACGAAATCAGAACCGGAAATCGTAAAGAATGGTACACCTGCTTCACCAGCAACAGCTTTAGCAAGCAATGTTTTACCTGTACCTGGAGGTCCCGCTAATAATACGCCTTTCGGAATTTTAGCACCGATAGCTGTAAATTTGCCTGGATCCTTCAAGAATTCTACTACTTCTTCTAATTCTTGTTTTGCTTCTTCCGCACCTGCTACATCTTTGAAGCTAACCTTTACATTACCTTCACCCATCAATTTAGCACGGCTTTTACCAAAGTTCATCACTCGGCCACCGCCACCTTGTGTTTGTTGCATAATGAAGAAGAACAACACTACCAAGATGATAATAGGAATAGCAGAACCTAAAAGGCTCATCCACCAAGCTGGTTGCTCAGGTGGGGCTGCTGTAATTTCTACGCCATTATCTTGTAATGTTTTGATTAATGTTTCATCACTTGGCGCATAAGAATTGAATTCTGTTCCATTTTTTAGTTTACCTTTAATACCATGATCATTGGTAATCGTTACGGACTCAACCTTTTTCTGTTGTACTTGTTGAATAAATCCTGTGTAACTTAATTCAGATTTATTCGCACTTTGACCAGAGAAAGCGTCAATGGCGATAACGAAAGCGGCAATGATAAGTAAGTAAAGGACGATATTTTTTGTAAATCGACCCAAAAGATTACCCCTTTCAATAATAATTTACTTGTATAAACGAATTGAGTACATCTCATTAAGAGATGCACTCATATATTATATCATATTTTTAATTTTGATACATTTCTTCCTTTAAAATACCGATATATGGTAAGTGACGATATTTTTCAGCGTAGTCTAAACCATAACCGATAACGAAGTAATCAGGAATGATAAAACCTACATAGTCAACTTCTACGTCCATTTTACGGCGCTCAGGTTTATTTAATAACGCTGCAAGACGTACGCTTTTAGCGCCACGAGCATGTAAATTTTCTAGCAAGTAATGCAATGTCGTACCAGTATCAACGATATCCTCTACAACGAGTACATGTTTACCCTCTACAGAGCGATCCAAATCTTTTAGAATTCGAACTACCCCTGTACTAGTTGTGCCACTACCATAGCTAGAGCAAGAAATAAAATCAAAACTTACATCTACGCTATCATCAATAGCGCGAGCTAAGTCTGTAAAGAAAACGATGGCTCCCTTTAACACCCCTACGAGCACTACAGATTCATTTTTATAGTCTTCGCTAATTGCTTTACCTAACTCGGCTACACGAGCCTGTAATTGTTCTGCTGTATATAAAATCTCTTTTGCGTCTTGATGCATCTATATGACCTCCACGATTCATATTAATGTTTGCAATATACCTTTATTGTATCACATTGAGCGATTACTTTTATACTTTTTATAGTGAAAGTTTTCTTTTCCCCTGTGTTAACAATGTCCAGTAATTGCTCTTGATGAGCTGATGTAAGCGTTAGATCAGAGTCAATGGTACTTACTAAACGCTGCCATAATCTCCGCTGTATTGCCAGTGGCTCCTGTCTCAAGGCACGGCGAGAGATTCTCACCTCGTCATCACCAATCGACACTAATTTATCAAAGGTTCTAGACGTTAAATCAGAGATAACCATTACATCTTCATTTACAGAACTTCCTAGTCGAACTATGGCATCTACCACAGCAGGGTTAACGGCTTCCAATTCAGGTATAATGCGATGACGAATCCTATTTCGTTGGTATCGTACATCCTCATTCGTAGAATCTACACAATACGAAATATGTTTTGTCCCTATATAGGCTAGTAGGTCTTCTTTTGTTACGTCTAACAGCGGTCTAACTACAGGAATAGCATATTCAGATTGTACTACAGACATGCCAGTTAAACCATTTAGACCAGAACCCCTAATGATATGTGCCAAAATCGATTCTGCTTGATCATCTTTGTGGTGAGCTACTGAAATATAATCATACCCCTCAGACTGGGCAATTTCATTTAACCATTGATAACGTACTTGGCGGCCTATAGTTTCTTCAGATTTTTTATGTTCCTTACTTAGGCGCGGTACATCAAAGGTAGCGGAATAAAATGGCAGACCTAATTCTTCCACTTGATGTTGGAGCCACAAGACCTCCTCCTTACTTTCAGGGCGAATACAGTGATCCACAATGGCTACACCTATTTTGTACGTTGTATGACGATGCGTAGCAATATCTTGTAACAAATACAATAGAGCCATTGAATCGGGGCCACCAGAGCAAGCTACTAGAATTCGACTATTTTCAGGAAATAGATTATGTGATTTTAAGGTGTGATTAATGGTTCGAATAAGTTCTTTCACATTCACGAGCCATCGCCTCCATACCATCTTGGTCGCTCACAAATACATGAGGAACCTCATAAGCATCCATAAAGGACGTTAAAATTTCTGCACCAGCTACGATGATATCGGCACGTCCTGCAGGTAAACCTTTTACGTGTAATCGCTCATCGCGACTCATGTAACGTAAGTTTAGAATGATGCCCTCTACTGTTTCACGACTTAATTTATGACCTTGTACCTTCGTACCATCATAGTTTTCAAGGCCTAAATCAATGGCCGCTAGCGTCGTTAGCGTACCACCGATACCAATGAATTCACCAAATTCACCTTGAATCATCATGGGATCCCAAAGGAATCGAGTTTCTTCCCATACTCGTTGAGGACCTTCATCAGACATAGATTGAAGGCGTACAGCCCCTACAGGATAAGATCGGCTCCAGTAAACGCCGTCCTTATTGCCTAATGCTAGCTCTGTACTACCGCCACCGATATCGATAGTTGTATAGTGACGACCATCATTCAACTGATCTCCTAAGGCACCATTAAAGCCATAAATAGCCTCTTCATCGCCCGTGAGAATACGCCATTCCATCGGACAATGTTCGCTAATGCGGTCCATAAATTCAAGGCCATTAGATGCTTCACGAACAGCGCTCGTTGCAAAATCAAAGCAGCATTCCACCCCATATTGGTCTGCTAGTTTTTTTATTTCTGTAAAAGCTTGATAGGACGCTTCCATCGATTCAGTGCGCAATGTACCATCTGAATTACGTTGGCCTAAACGAGTAGTCCACAACTGTTTCGGCTCATAGTGCCATATATTATTTTCATAAGTAGCCAATAATAAGCGTACTGAATTTGATCCAATATCAATAATAGCTAACTTCATAATTGCTCCTTACATAATTAGTATGCCTCTAACACTATTATACTGTTAAGGCCTATACATAAGTAAAGAGATGGCTCAATGCCATCTCTCACTATTAATCTCGACGACCGCCTCGGCCTCCGCGTTTACCTTCTGTATTGCGTTTTAAATCGTGTAAGCGTTCATTGCTATCGCGCAAGAATGATTTCATCTTTGCTTCAAAAGCCTCTGTGCTTTGTTTAGATTGAACACGACGAGGACGTCGCTCTTCACTTGGTGTCTCTTTAGGTTGTGTTTGACGAATAGAAAGGCCGATTTTATTGCCTTCAATAGATAAAACCTTAACCTTTACTGGATCTTCAACCTTTAATACGGTATTAATATCTTCGACATACCCATGAGCTACTTCAGAAATATGAACTAGACCGGTTTGCTTCTCTCCTAAATCAACAAATACACCGAATTTTGTAATACCAGATACGGTACCATCAATAATGTTACCAACTTCGATTGCCATGCAACCTCCTAATTAATGCGGAAACCTCAAACTACAAACTAATGCGAATCTAAATTACTACAGTCAAACCTATTTTACATAAGGTACTTCACCAGGTTTTACAAGGCCGAGCTCCTCACGAGCCACCCCCTCAATGGTCTTTGGATCTTGTAACTTAGCCTTTTCCTGTTCTAATTCTTCATTTCGCTGTTTTAATTCTTGCAATTGTTGCTCAATATGTTGTTTTTCTTGATATACAGCCACCAAGCGATAGGCTTGCCCTAATAATAGCAGCACCATAATCCCTATACCAATTCGCTTGATCCACATGAGGATAATACGTTGATCCTGCGCTTTGCGATTAGGTCTAACCCGTTTGCGAGGCTTTTTTGGACGTTGTACTTCCATAGTGTCTTGAATCATAATATCCCCCAAAAATATTCATCATCTGTATACTGTCATTTTTTAATTATATCACAGAACCTCGTTAGGGACTAAATAAAATTATCTATAGTTTACCTTATATCTATCATATAGTTAAAAAGGTCTTATCAGAGATAGATTTATTAGTAACAGCTACTATGGCCTTATAAAGACTCTGCTTTATGAGCATATTCACGAATTACTGCACAAGACTTTTTAAATAAAGCTAATTCATCTTCAGCAAGCTTCAATTCAAATACATCTTCGATACCATCTTTGCCAATAACTGCTGGAGTCGATGCAAAAATTCCTTCTTCACCATATTGTCCATCTAGATAGCAAGAACATGGTAATACTTTCTTTTCATCATGGAATACAGCGCGAATTAATTCTGTGGTTGCACTGGCAATACCAAATTCAGTAGAACCTTTACCAGCCAATACATGGTAACCACCAATTTTTACATCATCTAGCACTTGAGTATGATCAAGTGTAGGGAATCTATGAGGCAATTCTTGTTGTAATTGTACTAACGGCTTTCCTTGTACATAAACATGAGACCATGGCACCATAGCACTACCGCCATGTTCACCTAAACAATAGGCTGTAATTGTACGGTTACTAATATTAAAAATGCGCGCCAATTCTTTTTGTAATCGCGCTGAATCTAAAGCTGTACCACTGGAAATAATATGTTTTGGATTCCAATTTAAATGTTTACATAAATAAGTAGCAACAACATCAGCAGGATTAGAAATAGAGATAATAAAACCATCAAAGCCAGACTTTTTAATTCGAGGAATAACATCCTTTAAAACCTCTACTGTATCACCAAGACTTTCTAAACGATCTTGATATAAATTTGGTAAAGGACCAGCGCTAAATACGAGAATATCACAATCCCCACAATCTTCAATAGGACCTGCAGTAGCTGTTACTTTATGAGGAATATAGCTAACAGCATCATTTATATCCATTGCTTGTGCTTTAGCTTTTTTCTCGTCAATATCCATCATATATAGTTCATCTACTTCACCTTGTAGAGCAAGAGAAAATGCTACATGAGAACCTACATGTCCAGTGCCAATAATACCTACTTTACGTAACTTCATAAGGGCCTCCTACGATTCGCACTAAAAGATATACATCTTCTAATACAATTCCACTTAAACCAGCGATTGCCATTATATGAATCGACAATGTTAAGTTATATTAAAACATATTGCTTGTAAAATACATAAACTATTATATACCTATTTTCTCATAGGTATATAAGAAAATAGATTTATAGCGATAAAAAAAGACTATTATAGGAAATCCTATAATAGTCCTTCTATTATATAGTTAGTCTCGTCCAGTAAAGAAGCTTACTACAGCAATCACTATAACTGCACCAACGATGGACGGAATTAATGCCATGCCTGCAAGACTTGGGCCCCAAGTACCAAGCAAAGCTTGACCTACAGAAGCCCCTACTAAACCAGCAATAACACGAAGAATAATCCCCATGCTTTGCGCCTTTTTAGTAATACGACCAGCTACAAAACCAATGAATCCGCCTACAATAATTGACCAAAGCATAATATACCTCCTATAAAGTCATCTCATCAAGATTAAGCGGGAATAAATCCTTATTCTCCATCACTTGCGGTGACTTTTCTAAATATTGTTTTCGCATTGACCATAAAATCTCTAAATCCTTTGGATCTAACTTGGACAATGCATATATCATCGTGAAGTCTGAACCATAATGGCCACGCAAGCTATCAGGTACTCCTTTGGGTCCTTCTCCACCTAGACGATTATTAAAGAACCCTTGAATACGGCGACTATCTAAATCAATGATAATAAACCCTGACGCATCATATACATACAATGTATGATTTATACGCTTTAAAGCTCGTACCGTATTCGTTATAAAATACTGGTCCTTCATGTCAATGAGGGATGACTCATAACCTGAATGGTAAAAGTCCCCATAATAATGAGCTCCTCTATCTGTAGATTCCAACAAATCCTTGAGTATGGATTGTTCTGGCCCACTAAAATCAGAGAAAGTTTTTACCATAGTAATCTCCCGTAAACCACGTTGGTAATTCTCGGTCTTCGGTGGCTCTATATGTTGACCACGAAAGGTAATAGGCATCAACCGAAGTGTATTATCAGCTAAATTATAAATACCATACCCTTCATAACCTAGAAAGTACACTTGTGAGTCGATGGACTTCATCGCTAATATTCGTTTTGAAATGATGGCATCACTAGAATTTACTAATGTATGCTCTTCTGGGTCTATGCGTACTGTTTTACTGTCGTAATTGCCACCTACTGCAAGCCAATAGGACAGCCCCACTACTATTAATGCTAGTATGCACAAACCGATACGTTTTATATTCATTTATACTCCCTATGAATCCCCAAGCATAAAACGTAATAATATATTGCCATTACAGTAAGTCCCTATTAATATAATCCCAATTCTAGGTATAACTGTAAATTTTATTTTTAATATCTTTGTGGATTTCTATGCCAAACTTAATGTAGCTAATCGCTCGCTAATTGACATACCCTTATAGGTAAAAGTTGGTAACAACTCATGTAAAGGTTCTAAGACAAAGGTTCTATCCCAAAAATAAGGATGCGGTATAGTTAGAGTTTCATCACAAATGGAAATCATAGAACCGACCTCATCAAAAGCCAAAATAATATCTAAATCTAATGTACGTGGTCCCCAGTGAATAAGTCGTTCACGACCAGCCTCTTGTTCTAAGGACTGAAGTACACTTAACATTTCATGAGGATTCAAAGTACTTTTACAAGACCACATGCCATTAATAAATGACGCCTGATCTGTATATCCCCAAGGTTCCGTTTCTATCAAAGAAGAACTAATAACCTCTGAAACGGTCTCATGCCCTTGTAATAGGTGAAAAGCGGAATTAATATAGCCTCTTTTATCACCTATATTTGAACCTACACTGATGTAATAGGTATACATCAAATTTGACCTCTTGTAGTGACAACCTCAACATAATCTAGGATACCAGCAATAGGTACAGATGGTTTGCGCACCGTTACAGATAAGCCAACAATACCTTGATAATGTTGGTATAAAGAGTCGGCAATAAGTGCACCTAAACGCTCTAATAAATTATGTTTTTCTCCAGTCATAACAGATTCTACAAGCTCATATACTTCTACATAATTGATAGAATCCTCTAACTGGTCACTTTGACCGGCCTTTGTAAGATCCGTAGTAATTTCAACATCTACAAAAAAGCGCTGTCCTTGCTCTTGTTCAGATGTCAAATTGCCATGGTATCCATAAAATGCCATGTTTTTTAAAACGATTTTATCCATTATTCACCTCGTAATAGGCCATCTGCTACGGCCAAGGCGCGTTTGTGCATTTTCACATTATGAACACGCACCATATCAACACCTTGGAATACACCCGTAATACAAGCCGCTACCGTGCCTTCATCGCGTTCTTCTGGAGGTAAACCGCCCAACATAGAACCGATAAAACCCTTACGGCTAGGCGCAAGTAAAATAGGGTATTCATAAGCCGTTAATTCGCCTAAACGTTGCATAACTTCAATATTTTGTTCTTCTGTTTTACCAAAAAATCCGATACCTGGATCAAGCCAAATTTGTTGTGGTGTTACACCAACCTTTAAGGCTTTATCTACAGCAAAGAAGAAGTATGCCTTCATATCTTCAATGATGTCACCATAGTTTGTATCATTACTATTGTGCATGATGATTACAGGTACCTTGTATTTTGCGGCTATTGCTGCCATATCAGGATCATAGTGTAAGCCCCAAATATCATTTAAAATATGAGCGCCCTTTGAAAGTGCATAATCAGCAGTTTTAGCATGATAGGTATCGATAGATACAGGTACTGTAGATGCATGTAGTACAGGGTCTATCAATTGGGCTAAGCGTTCAATTTCTTCATCTGCTGTCAATGGTGTGCAACCAGGGCGCGTAGATTCTACGCCTAAATCAATGATATCAGCACCATCTTCAATCATTTGCGTTACATGTGCTGCTGCCGCTTCTGGAGTATTGAATTTACCACCATCAGAGAAAGAGTCAGGCGTACCATTTAGTATCCCCATAATAAGGGTACGATCGCACAAAGATAAACTTTTGCCATCATTCCATGTGTAATTTCTACGTTTAAACATTTGCCTGTCCTCCACCTAACATTGCCAACGCTTCATCTCGTAATGTGCCAGTCTCTGCTAGTACACCACGGCTTTCTAATGTAATAACCTTTGAATCTTGCTGCATGGTCCCTTTGATAAGCATACACAACTGAGTCGATGTAATGCGTACGAATACACCATGAGCAGATAAATCATTCATAATTGCATCTGCTAATTCTGATGCTAACCGCTCTTGTAGTTGCGGCCTCCGGCTAAGAATATTAACAATATCTTGAAACTTGCTAAGCCCTGCCACACACCCATCCTTAGGTTGGTACACAATATCCACGGTTCCAAAGAATGGCAACAAGTGGTGCTCACACATAGAGTAAAAAGGAATTCCTGTAACCGCTACAAGACCCTTATAATCAGTACTAAATGTTTCACCCCAGGCTGACTTTGTATCTAATCCTACGCCACTGAATAATTCACTATATAATTCTGTTACACGACTTGGTGTTTTCTCTAGCTCTGGCGCCTCAGTATCAACAGATAAAGCCGCTAAAAATTGCTTTATCCCGTCCTTTGCACGTTGATTCATCGGTCCTCCTAAACGATTTTCGTCGTCCAATCCTCAATATTCCAAATATCCGTAACCCAATCTTTATAAAATTCAGGTTCATGACTTACTAAAACGATAGTTCCTTTGAACTCACGCAAAGCACGACTCAGTTCTTCTTTTGCATAAATGTCCAAGTGATTCGTTGGTTCGTCTAATACGAGTACATTGTACTTATTTTGCATCAGTTTACATAAGCGAACCTTTGCATTCTCACCACCAGATAACACGCGCATTTGCGATGTAATATGCTCGTTAGTAAGGCCACAACGAGCAAGCGCTGCACGTACTTCTGCATTAGTCATTGCCGGATATTCATTCCAAATATAATCTAAGGCAGTTTCAGAATTGGATGGTGTATCTTCTTGAGCAAAATACCCAATTTGTAAGAAATCACCTTTTACCAACTCACCACTCACCGGTTTTAATAACCCTAAAATTGTTTTCAATAATGTCGTTTTACCTAGACCATTAACGCCACGAATAGCGATTTTTTTATTTCTTTCAATTTGAAAGTCTACTGGTCGAGTCAACGGTTCATCATAGCCTAATTCCAAACCAAAGGCCTCTACAATAAAACGACTTGGCGTACGGCCTTCTTTAAAACCAAAACTTGGTTTAATGTACTCTTTTGGCTTTTCCAAAATCTCCATTTTCTCTAACCGTTTAGCTCGAGAATTTGCCATACCACGCGTTGCTACACGAGCCTTATTGCGTTGGATAAAGTCTTCCATGCGCTCAATTTCTTGTTGTTGACGCTCATAAGCCTTAGCTGCTTGCGCTTTTTTCACTTCATAAGCCGCTTGGAACTGATGATAGTCGCCAGTATAACGCGTTAAAACTGCTTGCTCGATATGATAAATCACGTTGACTACGGAATTTAAAAACTCCATATCATGAGAAATCAAGATGAACGCATTTTCGTAGTTTTGTAAATAGTTTTGCAACCATTGGATATGCTCTACATCAAGATAATTTGTCGGTTCGTCCAAGAGCAAAATCGTCGGTTTTTCTAGTAAAAGTTTTGTAAGTAAAACCTTTGTACGCTGGCCACCGCTGAGCTCCGTAACATCTCGGTCAAGTCCAATATCCATAAGGCCCAAACCTGCAGCTGTACGCTCAATAACCGCATCAATTTCATAGAAGCCACGCTGCTCTAGAATTTCTTGCCACTCCCCTACTTGCTCGAGAAGCTTATTCATTTCATCTTCAGACACATCACCCATGCGATTGTACGCATCGTTAATGTTTTGCTCCATTACAAACAAATCATCAAAAGCTCGTTGCAATACGTCGCGAATGGTCATGCCCTTTTCGAGGACCGCATGTTGATCCAAATAACCTACAGTTACTTGATTGGACCATTCAATTTTACCTTCATCAGGAGGTATTTTGCCTGTAATGATATTTAGGAATGTAGACTTGCCTTCACCATTAGCACCAATTAACCCTACATGTTCACCTTTCAACAAGCGGAATGATGCATCATCTAAAATTTGTCGCGCTCCAAAACCATGGGTTACATTTGAAACGGTTAAAACACTCATATCTATCTCCACCGGAATAAAAGCCGTCTTGTTGAAGACGGCTTGTTTCATACTTACTTAAATATTATATCTATTGTACCTTTTTGACCTCTATATGTCAAAAATTGAACATCACTTACCTACTGCATAACGCAAGGCTACCACAGCCATAATCTTAGCGCCCTTAATCGCTTGCTCCAATCCATAATCGGAACCGGCTGCACAAGTGAACTCTGGCGTATGCGCTTCTAAGCCTAATCCAATCTGTAATGTAGGCTGTGCCGTAGGCACCTCATAGGATACATTCCCTACATCAGTGCTACCATCCGCTTCATCATCAGGCAATATACGAGGTGTTTCACCAAACTCAGTCATCACATCGTTAAAAAGATCTAATAACTTTTTATCTTGACGCATATCCTTAAAAAGTGGCTCATAATGATGCATTTCAACTTGAGCGCCATAGGATGCTCCGATCTCTTGCGCAGCCGCTTTGATAGCCGGCAAAATAATACCTTCTAAATCATCCACCGTACGCCCCCGTACAGTCATGCGAAGCGTAGCCTTAGGAGTTACTACGTTTGGTGCCGTACCAGCTTCGGTAAATATAGCACCTACAATAGCACCTTTAGGGAAGGTTTTCTTTAACTCTTTAACTCTTTGATAAAGATCTACAGCACAATCTAAGGCATTGATACCAGAATCAGTAAGTGATGCGATATGACAGGATCGACCATGGAAGGTTACCTCTAAGGGATGCGTCGCTAACGATGTGCCACCCACTTCATTTTCACCGCCTGGATGAATGATGAGTGCTGCATCATAGCCTTTAAATAGACCTGCCTCCGCCATATATACCTTACCACCAATGGTTTCCTCTGCAGGACATCCAAAGAAGGTCGTTCCCCATGTTTCTGGTGCACATTGACTAAAAGCAACCGCCGCGCCTAAACTCATCATGGCAATGAGATTATGTCCGCAACCATGACCGAGTTCTGGTAGTGCATCATATTCACCTAAAAAGGCTATTTTATGCTGTGCAGTACCGTTATAGTCACCCCGTAACGCCGTTTGTAACTCTGGAAAATCAGTTAGCCCCACTTGAGATGTAAAATTATGTGTTTCTAAGAATTGGTTAATTACCTTAACTGCTTTATGCTCGTTTAAGCCCAATTCTGGGTTATCGTGTAAATATAAGGAGATATCGCGCAATTCCTCTGTCATACTATCTATGATGGCACAGGCACGAGCCTCTCGTTCTTGTAATGTCATAACTTCCCTTTTTAATTTCTAATTTATACTGTTGATTATTTATTCTAACTAAGGAGAATGTGTCTATTTCGTATAGGGATGAACAATTATGGTATTTGAAATATACCTAAAGTTAATCATCGCTCCTAGTGGTAATGTTTGATGCGGCGTTCCATGACCTGTTGGGACATAGCATACAAAAGGATCCAACAATTCAGGGTCTCTATTTTCCTCCATGTAGCGTAACGCTTCATAGCCTAAATCGTAATCACGCTCATCATCGTCGCCTTCACAATCTGTAAAAGTACCAATCACTAAACCTTTAATACGACTCAATAAACCACTGAGGCGAAATTGTTGCAACATGCGATCTAGCTTATAAGGTGCCTCTCCTACATCTTCAATGAATAGTAATGTATCCTTCCAAGATGCATCCTCTAAAAAATACGGTGTTCCCGACAACATAGATAACATCGTCATATTGCCGCCCCGTAAAATACCTTCGCCTAGCTCAGTACCAATAGCACCACGAGGCGGTTCAGGTAAGGGTTCTATGACTTGTAATTTACCTTCTAAAGTATTAAATAAAGCATCAATATCTGCTTTGCGTTCAGGCTTAAAATCTACGCCCATCGGCCCGTGATACGTAATAAGTCTACTATATCGATTGATAGCCATATGAAGAGCCGTGCAGTCACTATACCCGACAAAGGCCTTACGATATTTACGAATGGCCTTATAATCTAATAAGTCTAGATAACGCATCGTTCCGTAACCACCGCGCAAAGCTAGCACCGCATCACAAAGTGCGGTGGTCATCATATATTGAAACTCTTGGGCTTGCTCCTCTGGTGTACCACCATAGAGTCCTTTACGATGTGCACTTTCACCAAAGAGTACTTTATAGCCCCTTAGGTTACAAATTTCTTCTATTCTATGTAAATCTTCATCGCTTGCACTGGCAGGTGCCATAATACCTATGGTCATGCCCGGTGCTAAGCGCTTTGGTTCAATCCAGTTCATATGTCCTCATAAAATACAACAAAAGACGTACACATAGTGTACGTCTTAAGTGTATCTTATTTGTATGCTTTTTTAAAGTCAACAAGGCCCAATGTAGTCCAGAAATAATTTTGAATACTTCCATTTGTTACATATGGTTGTGTTGTGAAATACAATGGCATTACTAGAGATTCATCAAAAATCATCTGTTCTGCTTTATGCATCAACGCATCCCGTTCAGCCCCATTTGGTGTCGTACGAATACGAGCGATTAACTCGTTATAATCATCACTATGGTACTGACTATCATTGTCTTCAGCAGAGAATACTTCTAAGAAGTTTTGTGGATCACTGTAATCCGCAACCCAAGAAGCACGAGCAACTTGATATTTACCAGCTTCGCGGTCGGCTAAAAATACCTTTGTCTCTTGATTTTGTAAGCGCACATCTGCACCAAACGCATTGACCCAAGCATCTTGGACAGCTTCGGCAATCGCTTTATGTAATTCACTTGTATTATACAAAATCGTAATTGGAGGCAATGGATGATTTTTATCATAGCCAGCATTTTTCAAGATTTCTTTAGCTTGTTCTACATCTTCATAAACAAGATAGCTACCCGCTTCACGGAAATCTTCACGTCCATTACTTTCAAGCATGCCGTAAGGAACAAAGGCATAGGCCGCCTCTTTACCACCGCGAACAATATTGTTAACGATGTTAGCACGGTTGATAACCATGGAGAAAGCTTTACGCACCTCAGGATCTGTGAAAGGTTCTGCTTTCACATTGAATACGTAATAATAGTTACCAAGCATAGGTCCAATATGTAATAGACCTGCCTCTTCTAAGCGTTTTTGGTCCGCTACAGGAGGCTCAACCGTCATATCTGCTTCGCCACCTTCAACCAATGTAAGGCGTGTACTTTGAGATTCACTAATAGGCCAATTCATTTTCTCTGTTTTCACAGAATCTGCATCCCAATAGTCAGGATTCTTAATGAAATCCATTTCGCCATTATGCTTCCAGGATAGTAAGCGGTATGGACCATTAGATACAAATGTATCTGCATTGGCAGCCCAGTTTTCATGAGCCTCTACAGCTTTTTGGCTCACTGGATAATAGCTATGAGAAGCTAGTAATTTTAAGAAATACGCTGTTGGATTCTCTAAGGTAACTACTAATGTATCATCATCAGTGGCCTTAACGCCAACATCATCAGCTGTAGCGTCACCATTATTAAAGGCTTCGCCATTTTTTAATACATATAACATATATGCATTGTCCGCATGGACTTCAGGGTCTAATACGCGTTTCCACGCGTATTCAAAGTCATGAGCCGTCAAAGGCTCTCCATTAGACCATTTCAAATCAGGTCGTAAATGGAAGGTATACTCGCGACCATCATCAGAAATATCCCAGCTTTTAGCAAGTGCTGCCTCTGGTTCACTTTCATCATTTAAACGAACTAAACCGTCAAATAATTGAAGTTGAACTGTAGCCTCCGGAGAGGTAGTAGACTTCGCTGGATCCAATGTGGATGGTTCCTGCTCAATAACATATCGAATGGTATGCTCATCAATTGGTTGTTCCCCGCGAGGATAACCAAATACAAATAAGAGCACACTCACCCCAAGAGCAAGGACCATGAGTTTTAACAAATTTCGTTTATCCATCATGGCAATGCTTCCTCTACAAATTCTTTCATGATACGCCCTACTTGAGCGCCTAACTCTTTACCTCGGTCATTATCGATATCGCTCATCAAGAGGATAAAGCAGAAATGACCTCTAAATGTTTCTAATACGCCCCCATCGTGCTCTACCCGATCAAGGGATCCTGTTTTATGGTGAAAGCGTGTATCTTCACCCCAATAAAATGGCAAGATATCACGGAATTGTTGGCGACCTAAAATATTCCACATTTCTCGGCCATAAGCATCTCTATCGCGACATTCAAAAATGTGTTTATACAGACGAGCCAATGACAATGCAGTCATACGATTATCACGGCCTTCGGCGAGAGCTTCAAAGTCCATCATCATGCGATTAAGTTCTATCTCATCTACACCAAGCTGTTCTGCACGAGCATTGATATTTTCCATTCCAAGAACTGTAATGAGCAAATTTGTCGCCATATTATCGCTGAGAACCATCATAAGACGGCATAACTCAAGATACGTAAAGCTATGCTTTGCTACTAATTCTTGTAGTGCTCCACCACCTTCAACACGAGGTGTTCTAGATAGTGGAACTGTATCATTAAGGTCTAACTGTTCAGTACGAGCTAAATGGAACACATATTCCATGATGAGTACCTTGATCAAACTTGCACTTGAATGTACCGTATCCTCCCCTTTAGAAGCGATAATAATCGGTTCCTCTTCATCGTCAAATTGAAGTACTACATAGGATATATTTCCTTTTGGTGCTAATTCTTTAATAACTGTATCGAGTTGATGCTCCAAGGACTTGCCAACAAGTAACTTTTCCATACTATTCTCCCATTATATGTGCCAGCATGCGATGCGGCGATCTGCCCAATCACGAAGAGGCGGACGTTCAGTAAAGCAACGACCTTCTGCCTCTGGGCATCGACCACTAAACAAACAACCTTTTGGTGGATTTAGTGGATTTGGTGGGTCCCCTTTAAGCGGTGCTCCAATGGGAGCATGCGGTATAACAGGACCGTTTAAGGCGGTCAAAGCACGAGTATATGGATGTTGTGGGAATTCATATAAATCCAATGCTGGACCTTCTTCCATAACAGCCCCTAAATACATAACTACCATGCGATGACTGATGTAGCGCACCATATTTAAATCATGAGAAATAAAGAGGTACGAAATACCATGTTGTTCTTGTAATCTCTCAAGCAAGGTCATAATTTGTACTTGAATGGATACATCTAGTGCTGAAATCGGTTCATCACAGATGATACACTGTGGCTGCATAATGAGAGCCCGTGCAATACCGATACGTTGACGTTGGCCACCTGACAATTCATGAGCATAACGCTCACCAAAGGACATGTTTAAACCAACTTGATCAAGCACTTCTTTTACACGAATAACACGATCGCGAGGTGTATATTTTGGATCTAGCTCCAATGGTTCCTCTAGAATCGCATTAACTGTAAGACGTGGATTAAGAGATGCATAAGGGTTTTGGAATACCATTTGCATCACCGGATGAACAGCTTTTCGATCCACATATGGATCAATCTGGCGACCGTTCATATAAATAGAACCTGATGTAGCTTGATGTAAGCCCATCAAAGTGTAGCCAAATGTGGATTTACCACATCCAGACTCACCTACGATACCAAGGGTCTCCCCTGGTGATTGATATAGGCTCACGCCTTGTACAGCATGTACCGTGTGTTTTGGCTTAAATAAGCCTCCTGACAGAGTGAACTCTTTAACGAGATTGTCAGTTTCCCATACGTAACTCATTAAAGTCCCTCCAACTTAGCTAACCAACATGTAAATTGATGATTCTCACCAACATTTGTAACCATAGGAATCCGATTACCACAGATACGCATAGCCCACTTGCACCGTGGATTAAATGCACAGCCTCGCGGCAAATCAAACAAATCTGGCGGTTGACCTTCAACGGCTTTTAACTCACCATGCCATTTACCTTGTGGCAGAGCGAGCAACAACCCTAATGTGTACGGATGGCGAGGTTCATTAAAGATGCCCTCCACTGTAGCAGATTCAACACATTTACCAGCATACATAACCATAACACGATCGCAAATTTGAGCGATAACGCGTAAATTATGAGAAATAAAGATAATGCCAATACCAGCCTCTACAGCTAATGTTTGCATAAGGCGTAAGATTTGAGCCTCTGTTGTAATATCAAGAGCCGTTGTAGGTTCATCACAAATCAAAACCTTTGGACGACCTGCCACAGCCATGGCGATACAAACGCGTTGGCGCATACCACCACTCAATTCATGAGGATATTGAGATAATCGTCTTTCCGGTGTTGAAAGGCCCATCTTCTTTAACAAGTCGATGGCGATAGCTCGTTCATCATAATCCTCACCATATGCATTGGTACGATGGATAACCTCATACATTTGCTCCCCAATCGTCATGATTGGATTCAAAGATGTCATAGGATCTTGGAATACCATGGCAACAGTAGTACCGCGCAATTCATTCCAGTCATCTTCAGTGAATTCAAGGCAATCATTGCCATCAATCATAAATGTATCGGCTTTGATTTTTGTTTTACCATATGGTAGTAATCCCATTAATGAATTAACTAGCACTGATTTACCACAGCCAGATTCACCAACAATACCTAAAATCTCACCTGGTTGTAAGGAGATATCTTGATTGCGAATAACCCGTAAAGGGCCTTGGAAGGTATCGATGGTAATGGACACATTGCGCACATCAACAATTGCGTTATTCATTATCTATCTCCTTCCTTAGGGTCTAATACATTACGTAAGCCATCACCAAGGAATGCGAAACCAAGCATGGTAACACTAATGGCAACAGCAGGAAAAATCAATTGGAACGGATAAGAGCGCATGCTACTAATCCCTTCAGAAGCGAGTACACCCCAGCTCGCCATAGGTGCATTTACACCTAAGCCGATAAAACTAAGGAATGCTTCTGTAAAAATAGCCTCTGGGATGGCCAATGTCAAAGTAATAATGATTGGACCTACACAGTTTGGCAAAATATGACGCAATAAAATGCGATATTTTGGAATGCCCATCGCTTCAGCAGCAATGATATATTCTTCGTTTTTAACTTTCAAAATTTGACTACGTACGATACGGGCCATATTCAGCCAGTACGCAATGCCCAATGCTACGAAAATAGATGTTAAGCCAGGGCCAAGTACAACCATCAACAAAATTACATACAGTAAAAGTGGAATACCGTACAATACATCTACCAGCCCCATCATGATGCGGTCAACCTTACCACCAAGGTAACCTGCAATACCGCCATAGGTAACGCCGATAACAAGATTGATAAATGCTGCTACAAAACCGATGGTTAAGGAAATACGAGCACCGTACATAACGCGAGTGTAAATGTCGCGACCTAATGTATCGGTACCAAACCAATGACTAAAGCTTGGGCTTTGGTTCGCATCAATCAAGGATTGGTCCGCATAGGTATACGGCGAAATTAGGGGTCCTAAAATAGCTAATACAATCATCACCAAAATGATGGTTGCCCCTACTACGGCCAAGCGATTCACCTTAAATCTCGCCCATTTACTAGGACGTTTTATAAAGCTTGTAATTTCTTCTTGAGGAGTTCGTTCAATAGGTAAAAAATCTTCCTTATTCATCTGTCCCCTCCTCTGTCGTAACACGTGGATCAATTAATGGATAAATCATATCCACCAAGATATTAAGAAATACTACAAGAGCACTATAGAAAATCGTAATGCCAAGGATAACCGTATAGTCGCGGTTATAAATAGATGTTACGAAATACTGTCCAAGGCCTGGAATAGCAAAAATCGTTTCTACGATAAAGCTACCTGTCAAAAGGCTGGCAGCCAATGGGCCCAAATAGGTAATAACTGGCAAAATAGCATTCCCTAACGCATGACGTGTCAAAATAGTCCAAGAACTCAAGCCTTTGGCGCGAGCTGTACGGATATATTCTTGTTGGTACACATCAAGCAACCCACTGCGTGTTAAGCGTGCAATGAATGCCATCGGTTGCGCAGCTAATGTCAATACTGGTAGCACCATATAAGATGGACCACGCCATAAGGCCACTGGGAACCAGCCTAGTTCAAAGCCCACCACATATACAAGAACGGCACCAATAATAAAGGTAGGCACAGAAATACCAATTGTAGATAATATAGTTACCGCATAATCAACGATACCATTAGGGCGCATAGCACTAATAGCACCTGCTGCAATGCCACCTACTACAGCCACCATTAATGATAATAAGCCGAGCTGTGCAGAAATCGGGAATGCATCGCTGATAATATCGTTTACACTACGGCCTTCATACTTGTATGATGGTCCTAGATCACCAGTAATAACACCACCTAAATAATCACCATACTGCTTCCACACAGGATCATCAAGATGATACTTTGCTTCAATACTTGCTTTCACCTGAGGTGGTAATTTCTTCTCAGTTGTAAAAGGTCCCCCCGGAATTGCATGCATTAATGCAAATGTTACGGTAATGATGACCCATAAGATTATGATTGCGCCACCTAGGCGTCGAAACACATACCTTGTCATTGTCACTATCCTCCATAAAAAGTCTATCTGTTTTATTATACTACATTATGAAGTTAATTTCATGAATTACATCATTACATTTACAGAAAGCCCTACATAACGTACAATAAAATATATAATATTTTGGAGGTGTCTATGACAGAAGTACCTAGAGTCTTAACAATTCAAGACATGAGCTCCATCGGCCGTTGTGCCCTAACCGTTATGATCCCAATCATCAGCGCTATGCGTTGCCAAGCGGTTCCATTGGCAACAGCTGTATTGAGTAATCATTTAGAATATCCACACTACGAGTTTGTAGATTTATCGGCACATATGAGAGATTTTATGGACTGCTGGGATAAAAACGAAATCGACTTTCACGCCATTGTAAGTGGTTTTTTAGCATCCCCAGAACAAATTCATCTCGTGGAAGAAGCCATCGATCGCTTCGGTAATAAGGGCCAAATGATTATCGTCGATCCTGCTATGGCCGATGATGGTCGCCTCTACTCGATTTATACACCTGATATGGTAGTAGCTATGCGCAAACTTGTTTCCAAAGCTCACATTGTAAAGCCTAATTACACGGAAGCTTGTTTCTTATTAGATATTCCATTCTCTACAGATCCTATTAGCGATGATGAATTACGCGATCGTTGCAAGAGATTACATCAAATGGGTCCTGACATGGTTATCATGACCAGCGTACCATCTGAAACACATGCGGTTATCGCGGTCTATGATGGACCAACTGATTATTTAAAAACTTATGATATTCCTCTTATCCCTGTGAAAGCTACAGGAACTGGGGATATCTTTACTGCTGTATTATCTGGTGCAGTAATGAGGGGATACTCACCGTATGATGCAGCAGAGTTGGCAATGAATTTTACTACTAAAGCCATTCAAGCTACAGTAGATACTGTAAAATCTATGAAACAAGGGGTAGCGTTTGAGCTAGTCTTGCCAGAATTAACTCAACTATAAGCTATAAAAAAGGGGAACTTATGGATTTACTCTATGTTGTATTACGAACACTGCTCATTTGTACTGTCGGTTTGCTCATTGCATTCCAAGGTCGACGTATGGGATTATCGATTTTTAATCTAACGGGACGGTTAAATCGACTACAATTTATCATATGCTTCATTGTTTTAATGATTTTATTCCACATCGTTCACTACATTGATGATCTATTCTTGGACTTTGTTGTTTCTTTACCTGCCTATTGGTTTACAAGGGTTGTTATATGGATTTTATTAGCATCCTTATTCCCATTATCCTGCATCTTATTTGGCCGTCGTATTCATGATATCGGCTTTAATGCTTGGGCAGGGATTCTATGGTCGGTAATCATCATTTTCATCAATACCTATTCTGCTGTATCGCCATTCAATTACTTGCTTGAACTTTTCGTATGGCTCATAGGCTTCCTCTTTTGGGTATTGCCTGGTCAGCCAGAACCGAATCAATATGGTAACCCACCATTTATGCCTGTAAATCGACCAACTTATGAGTCAATGCAACCGTCCATATCTCATAGGGAAAAAGAAATCCGCAAAACGGTGCGTAAACGACGTAAAAAACGATAACAAATTAATAAATAAAAAGGGTTATAGGACAAAACGTGTTGGTACTTTAATCCCAATCATTGAAAGATAATTTGTCATAGTTATGCAAATCACCC